>CAIWEX010001292.1 GCA_903911795.1 uncultured Schlesneria sp. | reverse complement strand
TCACAAACTTCTGCACAACATGGCAGATCCGTGACGCCGTTGTCAGTAACCCATGCATCAATGAGATGCCCTTCGAACATGATCAGATCAACGTCGTATTCGTTTCCCTCGACGTACTCACAAAGGAAGAGCCGGTTCACTTCATTGCCAAAGACAAAGCCGCCGCCCGGATAGCGTGTTTCAGCGGCAGTCGGATCGCTGAGCAAGTTCAGAATAAACTGAGCATGTTCCAAAGCCTCGGGCAGCGTTCTGACGACCTGAGTCCCGACCGCAGCTGACCCACACGTCGTTCGCAAAACTGCCGGAAAGCCGATGTGTTGAGCAGCACTTTTCAAATCTGCGAGTGATCGGATCTCTACCGTTTCCAGCGTCAGCGTTGCGGGGTTTGGCTGGGCTGACGATTCTGTGTCTGAAAGCGGCACTAAGAGTGCCTGACGCGTTTTTAGCTTATTCTTCGCATTCATCTGCGCTGCAAGTGGATGCCCCGGCAGTCCCAGGCGTTCGGCAAGACGCGCCGCCAAAACGGTCGAGTCCTCCCACACGCACAGCACGCCGTCCACTTTGAGGTCTCGTTCTGCAAGAGCAACGAGGACTGATTCGCAAATCGCTTTTTCTGTCGACTCGCTGTGGTCACTGTAGAGATTCGGAATGACGATTACCGACTCCAACTCGGAACCGAATCCCAATTCCGGCGATGGACTTTTATCCGCAATCAGCACCAGGCGAACTCCACATGCCCGCGCACGTTCCCAGACCCGGCGTTTGGAGGTTGTGGTCCCCCCTACCAACAGAATTCGTTTTTCGTTCAAAAGGTAACGCTGCGACCGAGTCAGCATCGCACGAAAGTGGGTGTCGAGCAGGTTCTCTTGAGGAGAACTGATCGCAACATACATCGGACGCTGACGCGTGTAACCATAGATCTGCCCGATGTCGGTACAGTCGTGATCGTTAACCTCAATGAGCGACGGGGCCAGTGCTTCCTGGCCTGATTCTGTGTCGCCCGGCAATGCAAAGACAAAATCGAGCCCGATCAAATCCGTGCGGGCTCCCGGCTTTGTGGCGACCTTCGGGTCGATTCTGAAGATCGCCTCCAATGTGACTTCGGTCGCTTGACGAAGTTCTTCCTCCAAATCCTTCGCGATTCTCTTCGCGTTTGGAATCCGGGCATTCATGAGTGTTGTTTGCAGGGATTGAGGCCAGGCGCTGGTACCACCGATGGGACGGTCTGAGGCTGCATAACTACAGATAAACCCTAATGCTGTCGCACGGTCATCGTCAGTGCGCGAAGCGATTGCACGGACGCGAACCGATGCACGCTGGCCTCCGACAAAAGCGTCGATCAGCACACTGTCACCACGTTCAAACACCGTGCCGCCGTCACCAGACATCAGTCGAATGATGGCATCGACAATGGCCGTAAGATCATCACGTGGTAAAATCTGAACACCACGTCCTTGCAGGTGCATCAGCCCCGATGGCTTGACGATGACTCGCTTGATCCACGCGGGCCATCGCTCAAGTTGTGGAAAAATCCATTGCTCAAGCTGACGTCGTACCAGTTCCGGTTCCTGCAGCATTTGTGCCACAAGTTCACTGGCATCAAGTACCGTCACGTCGGGATGGCGATGAGTTCTCAAAACGCCATCTGGCGGCTGACTGATGAGTGCGATGGAGCGTGGGATGCGGACTCCTGCGGTACCAGCCAGCAGTCGAGTCGTCACCTTGCAACCTGTGACGTTCAGGATTTCGGTACAACTCGATTGCGGGCAGTCGATTCCAATTTCGAGCGGTTCGCCATCTGACCGTAACCCGTAGGTGCTCGGCCGCGTCAAAAAATTCGAGAAGTAGGTGACCAATCGCGGAGGCGAAAAGTCGTCCAGATACAATTGCCCGGCGCGATCCGCCCACAAACCACGATGGCACAGCAATCGCCCATGATCGCGACTCAACCAGCGCGACGACAACACCCAGACGACGGCTCCTGGTTCAAAAACTTGCGATCCGGCCATGGGCATCGCCCAGCGCCCCTCGACCAATCCCAACTGGACAACGCAAGCGGAACTTCGAGGTGGCGGTGGATCGGGTAATTCCCCGCGCCGATCAATCACTTGCGGACGTCCCGTGGTGTGCAGAACTTCACACAGTTCCAGCCAATCAGCCGCGAAAAACGGATCTTCCATCGAGTGTCATTTTCAGAAAGCACGCCTCCCATCCGTCTGGCGGAATGTCCGGCGTGACGGTCAAACGCGTCACGGGATTCAGCGCAGAACCATCGGATTGGTGTAACTCATTCGTTCGCGGATGCGGTTCGACTCGTCACAGAAAATGACTTGAGCCCCGCTGAATGATTCTTCTTCGTTCCAAGTCATCAACACGCACTGGTCACCGATTTCGCCAAGGCGTGCTCCACCACCGTTCAGCGAAAACCGTCCACACTCTTCGTCGGGAAGCAGGTAAGTCGTCCAGCGTGCCCCCGTCGTGAGATTAACGACATCCACACGTTCAAACGCTTCCATCCCCGCCTCGGCGAGTAATGTCTGGCAGACGGAAACACTGCCATTGTATTCAACGGATTTATCGGTCACTCGAATTCCGTGAATTTTTGCTCCAACAAACGTCTTCATCTTCGCTCCGGAAATACGGCGTCGCACTCGCGGTTACGCCAAGCGGGTTCCAACTGCGCCTGGTACTGCAATAACCGAATGTTCTTCGAATGCGACGAGCCAACTGCAAAAAATATCGAATTATTTTTAGCCAACGGGGGACGGACGAGTCCACGCAATTCGAGGAAAAGCAGCGGAACAAAAAGAAAATTCCCGTAAGCCATTCCCTAGTAAAACATTAAGCCGAGTTACCCTCTGGATTCATGCCTGATAAGGGCAGGTCACTCCCG
>CAIWEX010001291.1 GCA_903911795.1 uncultured Schlesneria sp. | reverse complement strand
TCCCCGGAAACAAACAGGGAATCGACCCGAGCAAGCCCCACGGTCGCAAGCTACTTCAGCCGAGCAAGACGGTCAATCAAAAAGTTACGTGTGAATTCGTCTGGGCCATGAATTCCGCATCAGCCAAAATCGCTTCCGTTCATGAGATTTCAGGCCGGGCCAAAGTTCGATTAGTCGCTTCAAGTCGGGGGCGAAGTCTTCAGTCTGCAGCGCCGGTGCAGCGCTGATAGAGCGAAGCACTTCGGCTGCCGAACGTGCCACCGTCTTAAGTATCGAAGCAGTCAAAAATCGCATCAGGCTGAACGGCTATCCCGCCGTAATGATCGCTTGGTGAATGGTGATTGGCCGTGCCGCATGGCTTAGAGTAGCATATTCGGAAGGGCAATGCCGGGTTGCAAACCGGCGTGCCGAATGGCCATGGCAGGCGCGGGGGGTATTCGCCTTTCACCCCGCCCTGCCGTGGCCAATCCGGAAAAGAAGGGCGAAGTCATGGCGGAATCATCACCGCCGGGCGGTCAATCAGACTGTGCCGGTAACGGTGCGAATATCGACACGTCTCCGATCGTTCCCCGTCCCCCGAGGGAACTCGTGGAATCGGCGGCGTTCGCTATTCCAGGGATTCTCGCAGATGTCCAGCCGAACCACGATGGCGCTATGGAGCTCGAGTCCATCGGCGTCGAGCACGACGAGTTTGAGTCCCTGACCATCAACCACCTTGAAATCACCTGACGCTTCACGGAGAGAACCCTCGGCCTGAATCGAAAACGTCCGGCCGCTCTTCAAGTCGCGAACTTCGAGGCCGTTCTTCTTCAGCATCAACTTCGCGTCCACGTCGTCGTCGTTGATTTCGACGACCAGCGTCCCCTTGTCAGTCTGAATGCGATAGACGACGGCGGCGAACAGCGTCATCAAAACGCCTGCCAGTGCAAGGGCGATGCGTCGTTTTGGTATCGATGGTTTTCGAGCGGGCGATTCCTCCGACACGACGATCGTGCCATCGTTTGGCACATCTCGGCCGGACTGAGTGCGATCACTTCTCTTTGGTGAGCCAGGCGGCGTCAGCCCCCGGATCGCTGCGGTGTTCGGTGGGAGTCCGGGGGCTGACGCCGCCCGGCTCACCTGGGCACTGCTGGCATCGTGCGCGGTGTCCAATTCGGACAGAGCTTGAATGACCGCCTCCGCCGACGCAGGGCGCTTGGCGGGATCTTTCTCCAAGAGTTGCATGACCAAACGCGACAGTGCGGCGGGACATTCGGAACTGAGCTTGTCCGGCGCGGGAGGCGTGTGGTTGGCGAGGCTCATCAGGATCGACATCGTGTTCGGGCCGGAGAAGGCTCGCTTGCCTGCCAGCAGTTCATACAGCACGCAGCCCAGACTGAAGAGGTCAGCGCGGGCATCGACGGAATGGCCGCTCGCTTGCTCCGGTGCCATGTAGGCGGGCGTCCCGACGATCGCTCCGCTTGCAGTCAGGTTCGTATCCGTATCAGCGTCGTCTCCCGCGTCAGCCGCCTTGGCCAGGCCAAAGTCCAGAATCTTCACACGACCGGTCGGAGCTTCGAGCCAAATGTTCGCAGGCTTGATATCGCGATGAATCAATCCCCGCGCGTGAGCCGCCCCCAATCCGGAAGCGACCTCGCGAGCCAACCGCACCACCGTTGCCACCGGCAACAGACCGGCCGTTCGCCGAATCAGGTCGTCGAGCGGCTCACCCTTCAAAAATGGCATCGCCAAAAACGGAGTGCCGTCCGCTTCACCGACCGAGTAGATCGGAATGATGTGATCGTGCTCCAACTTCGCCGCCGAGCGGGCTTCACGCAGGAATCGCTCCTTGGCCTGCGGATTGATGGCCAGTTCGGGCCGCAACGTCTTGATCGCCACCTCGCGCCCCAGCCGAGTGTCCTCCGCCAGATAAACCGTTCCCATGCCGCCCTGACCCAGTACCTTGATCGGCCGGTAATACTCCAACCGCTCGGGCAGCGGATGTTGTTTCCCCGATGCGGCGGGCAGGCTCGGTTCGGTGGAGGCATCGGCGCGATTCACAGCGGCGGTGTTGTCTCCCGGCTTGACGGGGATCGCCGGCTTCAATCGCTGGACCAGTCGTTCCACCAGCCGCTCTCCCTCGGGATCAATCGCGGCCGTCTTGTGGTCGTGCAGCAAACGCATCAGATCGTCCTCCTGACCGGCCAGCGATTCGGCCAGCTCAGCCAGTCGAGAATCGTCCGCGTATTCGGTCGCCAAACGCTCGACATCGGCGGTCGGCAACTGGCCGAGCAGAAGTTTGTGCAACAGGGCTTGATCGGCGTTCTCAACGGCTGCCATTGGGTCGGCTCCAGACGGGAAATGTTCGGCTTCGAATAACAGTAGATGCGGACGGACGGAAACCTGTCGCGAAAATTGTGAAGTACCGTAAAAGTAGACGTACTTTTACCGATCCAAACCGGACAATTCCTCGCGCAGTCGAGCCAGGACTCGGCTGCGGGCGAGGTAAACGGCGTTGACCGTGACGCCGCATTCGCGAGCGACTTCCACCCCCGGACGTCCCGCAAGCACGACCTGCTGGAAGATCTGCCAAGTCGTTTCCGGAAAGTCCTTCTGTACGATCTGAATGATTCGGCTCAACAGGTACCGGCGGTACTCGGCCTCCGACGTCTCGGAAATGGAATCCGGCGAGGCGAGTTCATCGAGTTGCCCCAGTTCCCGAGCTGCCATCGGTTGTCGTTTGCGCCAGGCCAGACTCGCGTGCCGAAAGACCGTCCAGAGCCAGGCTCGGAAACTGGAGGTTGGGTCGTACTGAAACTCCGGCAACTTCTGAATCAACAGCAGGAACAACTCCTGAAGCATGTCTTCGACGGAACTTTCAACCACACCCAGCCGAATCGCCCATCGCCGTAACAACGGGGTAAAGAGTCGGACAAACCGTTCCCAGTCCTCTGGGAACGGCTGATCACAGAGACGATGTAGCAACGTGGCAGGTGTGTCGAGCATGGCAGGGGGACGCCGAAGGTGAAATGGCTCTCCTCAATGATACCGTTTCGTCGGAAATCCCGTGCGACCCGGTAACTTCGAACACGCTACCCGGTTCCCAACGAAATCACCACGTTGCATCGTTTTTCCGGCGTTCGTCGATGATTGGATTTTCAATTGTCGGCGTATTCGCCGCGACCAGCATCGAACAGAGCGAGTTTTAGAAATCTGAAAAAATCCAGATGGCGAACATTCAATTGGGGGAGGGTGTCGCGGGGGGGCTCTTCGGAATTCTGCCCAGGTTGCCAATGCCGACGATCATGTTCGGGTTGAGGCCCTTGACCCGCAGTCGCCGGTGGTTCAAAGTGTTGGCGTGTTGATGTCCAACCTGAAGCGAGCGGAGTGAAAGCCGTAGAGCCCGCAGAACGCGAGAAACTCGGCGACATCCACGTGGCGTTCTCCTGATTCACAATTCGAGATGAACGACTGCGGCCTCCCGAGTTGAGCGGCAACTGCGCCGGATTGTGCGCCGCCTTCCGGTTGGGTATCGTTTTCCAGGTTGTATTCATAAGAACTCGCACCAGTTGCCTTTGCTGCAACACAATTCATGCCACGATTGACCGGTTTACCGTATTCGCCGCTGAACCTTTCACAAAACAGAAGTTTAGATCATTAACGCGAAGTATCCGACGGTTCGCGAGATCGGGGGGGGCCTGAATGACTGAGTGGTGCTGTCTGCACCCCACTGAGTCGACAGATTTGGTCGGTTTTGACAATGTTCGGTAAATTTCCGCAAATTCGCTGTCGGGAACCGTTCGTCGTTTCGCATATACCTTCGTCACCCGTACCTGCTCCCTTCGATTCGAGATGAACCAATGCCCGATGCACCCCAGCGCCCCGCAGACGCCGCTCGCATTGCAGCGTCGCGCGTCGCCAAGCCGATGACATCGGACGTCGAGACCGCTCGTGCGGCGGATTCGGCTCCTGTCGCACTCGGTCCCTTCACGTTGTTACCGACACAGTTTGGTCGGTATCGGATCGAGAAGTTGCTCGGCAAAGGAGCGATGGGGGCCGTTTACCTGGCTCACGACATCCAGTTGGATCGACAGGTGGCTCTGAAAGTTGCTCGAATCTCGAAAAACGGGTCCGCCAAGCTGTTACAGCGAATGGAGACCGAGGCCAAGGCGGCTGCAAAAATCGACCACCCTCACATATGCAAGGTCTATGATTTTGGTGAGATCGATGGCATCCGATTCATTGCCCTGCAATATATCGAAGGCGAGGATCTGAAGTCGTATTTGAAGCGTCTGGGGCGGCGGCGCGACCCATCTGAGGCTGTCCGGTTGATCCTGCAAATTGCTCGCGCTCTTGACGCCGCTCATCGCAAAGGAGTTCTGCACCGGGACCTGAAACCTGAAAACGTGATGCTCAATCTTGACGGCGAACCGGTGATTATGGACTTTGGTCTGGCTCGACGAACGACCGGAGCAAAAGACGCCGGTCTGACGCAAGGAATGATCGTCGGGACTGCGGCGTACATGTCTCCCGAGCAGGCGACCGGCAAGGCGGAAGGGATCGATCATCGCAGCGATCTGTATGCGGTCGGTGTAATGCTATTTGAAATGCTGACGGGCGAATGGCCATTCACCGGTGGTGCGATCGAGGTGATGGGTAAGAAGTGCGTGCAAGAGCCCCCGTCGCCGCTGACTCTCAATCCGACATTGAATCCGCAATTGGCCGCGATTTGCCACAAGATGATCGCCCGGAATAAGGAAGCGCGGTTCACGAACTGTGCGGAACTTATCGCCGCACTTCAGTCGCTCGGCCTGGACGCCCTCGCGTTACAGGCGCCGAAGTCGGGGGCTGCGTCTGACAAGCCTTCGGTGGACTCACAAACTCTAGGCTTGTCCACAATTGCGGTCCGCCGCAAAACAGCTCGCCTGGTGCTCAACGCGAAAGCATTCCTGGCCCCGTACCGTGCACCATTGGTGGCTTGGTGGTCCGGCCTGCCGCCGTCGGTGCGATTGACAGTCGTTGCGGGAGCGGCAGTTTTGAGCGTGGCGTTTGCTGTATTTCTATATTTGCAGACACCCTACGGCGTGCTGCAGATTGAGATCGAGGATCCCACGTTGTCGGTGAAGTTCGACGGTCAGGCGATTACCATTGATGACGACGGCAAACCGCTACGTGTCAAGGCGACCGCCGAGCACACCTTGGAAATTCTGCAGGCAGGCATCGCCGTCGAATCAGCCACGCGGCAACTGACGGTAAAACGGGGTGAAAAGCGGCTGATTAAGGTGACACTGATCGACGGAAAGATTGTGGTCGATGCGTCGCCGTTGCCCGCGAACGTGCCCAGATCAATACCAGGCACCAACGCACACCCAATCCCTGCGGATGCTGTCGCCTTTCGGAACAAACGCTTCAAGCTCTACCCGGAGCGGCTGAACTGGGACGAAGCGAAAAAGAGGTGCGAGGAGTTGGGGGGGCGCCTGGCAGAAGTCCGCTCCGACGAGGAGAACGATTTCGTGACGATGCTGGCCATTAAGCGAATGGTAGAGGGGGTTTGGCTTGGCGCCACCGACCATGATCAGGAAGGTCTCTGGCGCTGGAGCGACGGTTCTGCGTTGAATTACAAAAACTGGCTCGCGGGGCAGCCCAGCAACCAGAGCGACGGAGCGGACTACGCAATCCTGATGATCAAGCATTCTCCCGGCAAATGGTCCAGTCAGCCAGTTTCATCTCTCGATATTGAATTGGCATTTATTTGCGAATGGGACGCCTCGAACATGTCCTCTGTGCCCCAGACTGCGGCGGCGCGACCACTTCCGGCGATTTCGCCGTTCGACGCCACGCAGGCCAGGAAGCATCAGGAAGCTTGGGCCAAACACCTCGATGTGCCGGTGGAATACACGAATTCGATTGGCATGAAGTTCGTGCTCATTCCGCCGGGTGAGTTCCTGATGGGGAGCACGCCGGAAGAAATCGAAGACCTTGTTCGTGAAAATAATCTGATGCTGCAATACTTCCGCGGAGAGTCCCCACGGCACCGGGTAAGTCTTACGAAGCCGATTTATCTTGGCGTCCACGAAGTGACGCAGAGCCAGTATGAGCGCGTCATGGGAACGAATCCATCATGCTTCTCTCCGCAGGGCGCAGCAAAAGAGCAGGTTGGAGGCAAAGATACGACCAGCCGCCCGGTGGAAATGGTAAGTTGGAACGACGCCACCGCGTTCTGTGTCAAGTTGACCGAACAGGAGCAACACCAACCGATTAACAATCGGACCGCAGAACTGACAGGTGGCGCCGCCTACCGCTTGCCAACGGAAGCGGAATGGGAATTCGCATGCCGCGCCGGGACAAAGTCAAGATATTGGATCGGCAACAACATTGCGGAATTGAAGCAAGCCGGATGGTTCGGCTTGAGTTGGGACTCAGGTGGCCAAACGCAAGTGGTTGGAAAATTGAAGGCAAATCCATTCGGGCTCTACGATGTTCACGGAAATGCTTGGGAGTGG
>CAIWEX010001290.1 GCA_903911795.1 uncultured Schlesneria sp. | reverse complement strand
ATTCCCGGCTTGGGATCAATCCGGTATGAGAATTCCTTGCCGATCGGCAGCGTATAGAGTTGGGCGACGGTCCCTTCCTGGCGACGCCAAGTCAGCGGATATGACGAGCGGTATTCGTCAAATTCGCCAGGAGCCAACGTTCGAGGCACGCTCCACCCCGTATACGGGCCACGAACTTCGTAGACCAATGGCTTGTTCGAATCGTTCGAAATCAGCACGCCAGGAAGTTGGTACTGAGTTACCACATGGTCTTTTCTCCAGTCGAGTACATCCAGTCGCAGTGGAACTCCGTGGACAACCATGTCGGGCACACCTTCAGGTCGCACACCATCGAGCAACTGGGCCGCTTCACGAGCCTTGAGAACGCTCGCAACCAGTCGTTCTGCATCAACGGTCTCGTTTTCGGCTTTGTATCCAGGAGCAAATGTCCATTGTGGGATGATTCGGAACTTGCCCAATTCAGCGAACTTGAAGCCTCGTCGAGAATACCCTTCTTTCTTCACATACGGAGCGTACTCGCGTTCGATCGACATGTTCAATTCGCCGACCTGAGTCCACTGGGCTTCACCCTTCTTCCGATACGCGACTCGAAGCGGAACCGACGTCAACGAGAGTGTCATCAGGTTCCCCGGAGCATCCTCATACAACTGAGGACCGCTGCCAAGATCAGGAGTTCGAAGATGGATCGGGTCACGAAGATAGAAGTCGACACTCGTTTCCATCTCATCACCATGCTTCTTCAAATCCGGGATAATCTCCTGCAGGAATTCGCGATCAGCAAGGGCATGATACTCCTTGGGTGTGAAGTCATAAACATTGAAGCTGTTGACCTTCCCCGCGATGATCAGGTTGCTCCAGCCCGGTACCACTGATTCCGCGATATTCATTTCCAGGCCGGACTTTATTGGCTCTGGAAACTCCTTCGGAGCCGGATAGTGCATCTTCTGGAACGTCTTTGGCGTTTGCCCCAACGTTGACAGGACCAGGCCCGAGATGATGCTGATTCCGTGATCGTCGATCTTGATTTCTTCAGGGAACATCTTCAGGCGAGGTTGCCACATCGGCATCGAGATCTGACCAACGGTCATTGTCTTCGCATACATCACATCATTGAGCTTGTTTTCGGCGGTCTGGATAACTCCTGGAATGCTATTCAGTACCTGACGTTCAATCTCGCCCTTTTTCGAATAGACCCCTTCAACCAGCCCGTCTGAAACCTTTCCATTCAGGAATGGCAGTCCACGAACATGAACGTCCGAAGGTTGAGTGACATACCAGTTATCTGGGGGAATCTGGAAATCAACACCTGTCAAGTTGAGATGAACGCGTCGATCCTTCACATAAGGCTGTAATTCGACGGTCAACCAAACTGGAGCACGATGCCCGATCACAACATTCATCGGGCCCGCCGACGCTGACAGCAATACCTTGGCGTTGAGCTGTGAGTTTGAGACAGTCATCGTGAAATTGCGGAGACCTGCCTGCAGGATCAGCCGGTTGGGAGCCTTGGGAATGATGCGAACCTGTTCCACTCGCCCTTGGTAGTACAATCCTGACAAGGCAACATCCACGGGCAGGAATCCCCCGACCTTGGTGCTCTGGTAGACAGGGGCAACAGCTCCGGCCATTGGCTTTTCGGCCAGCTTTTCGGGGGCTGCGAAGCAGAACGCGTCAAGTACGTCCTTGCAGATGCGGAAGCGAAGCGCCCGTGACATTTCGGCACCAGCAACAAACGGGACTTCGAGATCGAGTCCGCTGCTATAGCCTTTTGGCTCGGTCCATTCGAGATTCTGGTTTGGTTCCTTGCTGGGATCGAGCATCCAGTCAATCAAGGCCTGTTGGGTAAACACGACGTTGCTCAGGTCATGTGCCTTTTTCGAGACTTCTGTCAGATAGGCTTTTCCACCTTCTGCCCTGATTGCATCGACCATATCATGGGCAACGTGTGTTGCGACCAGCGGATCATGTGCCGCATGGAAAACCCACGTCGGAATTCCCGCGACCTTGGAAGCATCTTCCTTATTGGCCATGGCGCTGACGGGAACGAGTGCTGACCATCGTTTCGAAGTTCTGGCAGCGATTTCCCAGGCACCTGTCCCACCCATAGAAAGTCCGACCAGGCACTCACGCTTGGTGTCAACGCTGTAGTCTTTTTCGACGGCATCGAGCATCTTCAGTGCTCGTTCGGAATCTTCGGGCTGATCGGTCCATCCCCCCAAGACTCGGCTGTGCAGGTTTTCGCACTGAGGAAAAACAACCACGAAGGGGAAATCCGCCATCCGCAAACGAATTGCGGGTGCCATCCCTGAAACCAGTTGTGACCGTCCATCGCTTCCGCGATTGCATGCGCCATGCAGAAACAGAATTACCGGCCACTTCTTGGCGGGGGTGTAGTTGGCGGGGACGAACACAACATACTTGTGCTCTCCCTTTTCGTCCTTGAAAACGCGATTGACAAATTCACCTTGCGCCAAGGGTTGGCCGACGGCCTGAACGCTCGTATTCGTTGCAGGTGCCACTTGCCCCTGAGTCTGCCCGACCATGGCAAGGCTGCCAACAACGGCAAAAATCACCGATCGAGACCGCAAACCCCGCGTGACGGCCATTCTATTCCTCCCTGAAGTTGCCACTTGCAGTTCTGCCCCAGTTGCGATTTTCCATAGTTGCAACGGCATGTCCGTCAACGACGACATCGAACTATCGTATTTATCGGCTACACACCGTGCCGCTCCTACTGCCCGTTTCCCATGATCAATCGATTCCTTCGACAGGTCGGAATCACAACCGTTGCTGACGTTACAACCCCTACCATTGTCGCCACCAGCATCTGACAATGAAGTCATCTGCACTCTTGGCTAGTTGTTGGACAACCAGTCTCGATCGAAGAGCGTCACATGCTGCGGTTGCGTCATAAATCAAGAACGGAGTTCTCAAAAAGCAGCCGCAAACGCAAGAACGCAGGGATGCATTGGAGTTCCCATGCAATGGCGAAACTGGTTACTGCCCAAGGACTATGAGCAGATGCCGCATTTCGCAGGCGATTCGGACGCTCATCCACTATGCTGCGACGGATTCACTTCGTCGTCCTGGCAATGCGATTGTCACGGCATTGTTCCAATCGATGTGCTCTGGCAACGGGAAGCATGCGGCAACATTTAGCATATGCAGTTGCTCACCCCGTGTATCGAAACCACTCTTGCTCAAGAACTCAAGAATCGGCTGATTTCGCGGGCCGATCACAACGGGAGCCTCAAGCCACGTCCCACCTTCCGCAATGATGACGCTCGTTAGACCATGCAGCGTCGCTTCTTCGACACCACGCCCCAGAACTCGGCAACTCATCAAGAACGTGTCGAGTTGATGAGAATCGCCGTCACGTCCCGGCCGTTCCAGAATCGTGACACCGACTAGCCCGTAATCGCCAAACCGGTCTGAAGCTTCAATCACATGGATGCTGAAGCGGTCGCCAAGATCCCGGATTTCAGGCAAGGAACGTCGCTTGAGTGACAAATTGAACTGATTAGTCTTCTGCGTCAGTTGAGCAACTCGCGGCAGATCGATGTCATTGGCAGGTCGCATCACTACTCGAAGTGACAGAGATTGCAAATACGACCGCAGATCGCCGGTATTTTCCTGCAATCGTTTGCGTTCCTGCTCCTGCTGCATCATCGCGGCACGAGCCTGATCTTCGGCAGTTAATTGCGGGGCATCAAACCTCCACAGCCGCGAAATCATCGGTACATACTGTGCGGCGTCCACTGGAAGCGGAACCACTGTCACGCCAGGTGCGTTTGCCGTCATTTCCAGCCGATTTGCCACGTCATCGTCGATGAAGACGAACGCATCGAGGCCCAGATTGAGCTCCTTGGCAATGTCCTTCACGTTCTGAGACTTTGGCAGCCAGTTGATCCGCGCCGTTGTAAAATCTTCGCGGCGCAGGACCATTTCCGGATGTTGATCGAGAACTTTCCAGACATCCTCCGGTTGATTGCGGCTCACCAGAACCAGCAGTTGGCCCTTGGACTTAAGCGATTTGAGGTATTGCTGGAAGAGTCGGAAACTGCGTCCCGGATGATCGGTGCCAAGCTGAATTCCGTCGATACCGTCTTCGGCAATCACGCCACCCCATAGGACCCCATCGGCGTCAACGGCAACAACCTTGGCTGGGGCGACACGACGCTGCCGAACCAGTCGTGACAATTCGATCCCCAGTTCACGATAAACGGCCGCCGAATAGGGCGAACGTGCAATGACTTCGTTTTCGGTATCGTACGCAGCAGAGACTCCGACAGCTTCCACAACAGCCGAGAAATCAAGCAACGTCACTTCCGGCAGTTCTGACAGCTTCTGTCGCCAATTTGCCCGTGCCGCTTCTGCCGTGCGCCGATCAATATTCACGACTTGGGAGACAACAGGAGGAAGCGTCCCCACCACCAGCGTTCCATTCGAGTCACGCGAAAATCGAGCAATGGCATCAAGTAGCGACTCCGCCGAGTTCGCACGGTCATCGGCCAACAGATCTTCCGGTCGCGACAGGACAACATTCAAACCAGTTCGATTGTTGCGGAACATACTTGCTGGTGAGAGTAGTTCCTGTGCAACCTGATTGAATCCCGCGAACTCGACCTTGATATTCATCCCAAATGCTTGTGCCCACAATTGCAGGCTGGCAGCAATCGATTCGGACGTGAACGTGGAAGCAATGACCACGCGCAGCTCGTTACCTGCCGCAAGTTTCAACTGATCCACGTGTCGGGCCAACGTTTGTGTCGCCTTCTCGTGATCCCACAACGGTAAGAGTTCAGGATCGCGAGGAAGCGGTTCGTCGGCTTCACGGGCTTCCGATGGAGGTGCCTGGTGCTGATCCAGCAATCTCAAAATGTCGGGAATTGATCGCAGGCAGAACGACTCAGCGGCACCGACCTTGATACCGAACCGAGAAAAGATCCCCGCCGCAATCCCCATCTGCCCCAATGAGTCCCAGTCGCTGATATCTTCCATCGCGGCATCAGCGGACACTTCCTCAAGTGTGCGATGCAGGGTATCAGCAACCAGTTTCCGAACGGCAAGTTGTCGGTCGTGATCGCCAGGTGCAGATTTGCATGCGGGAATTACTTTGTTCAGACTCCGATTCGAAGCGCTGGTGATTTGTAGCGAGTTCTGCCGTTGAGCAAAACGTGGGCGCAGAAACTGAGCTGGGTTGCCCCCCCACACTTCGTCAGGGGGAATGATCGTGTAAGGGAGGACATTGCTTCCGGCTTCGATAATGGTGTTGTCGCCGATCTGGACTCCCAGATTGATACGGCATTGCCCGCCAACAGTGACTCGGCTCCCAATCACAACCGGTGCACACGCATATTCAAAACTCCCGTCAGCCTGTACCGTGACCGCGTGGCACGTGATCGTCGCGTCACCCCCAATGAGGGAATCCGGTCCAATTTCCGTCAGATCCGGGTCCCAGAGTATCCCCCATACGTGAGCATCGTGATGAATCTTGTTCTTCGGTGAATAACCGCGGAAAATCAATTGTTGCCAGTACGTCACCGTCTGCAGTGATCGAGCCATCGGAAGTGACTGGATCATCGAACACTTCAGGTAAAGCATGAGTTGAGTTGCGAATCTCGCTTCTTCCTCGAACCCTTTCAAGGAAGACATCCGCGAACTGCGGCGATAAGCCCAGGCATAAAAAGGGATTCCAATCGCGAATCCCCAGCCGAGGAACAGGACCAACCACGCTAGATAGAGTACAGGGGCTAAGGTCACGACCGCCCAGACGGGCAACGCGTTCATCAGCCCGGAATAGTACATCCCGCCCGCCAGGCTTCCAGATGCAAGGGTGGCGTAGACAAGGAGGTAAACAACGGAAAAATTCGCTTTCGCGAAGCTGAAGCGAAAGGCCTTCGAAGATTCATCCATGAATCCGCTCCCCAAGTTTCAAACGATCTACTCGCTTCAAACATCGACGTCATGAGGGCTCCTGCTCCATTACGACTTTGTCCAATGAACGTGCGACGTCGCTCGACGGATGGTCATAGCGCCAGAATCGATCACGGCGAATTTGCCGACCGTAGCGATCAGGCTGTCTGGGAATTTGGGATAGCGTGCATCCGCCCGTTTGAAAGAATTGGCGTCCGTCGAATTGAGATTGTGGTCGGATGCGGGTCCGTCGCCCAACCACGCGGCTGCAATTTATTCGAACTTCCCGGCTCTACCGCTGGGCATCAAGAAATGCAATCAGATCTCGCAATTCCTGCAGCGTCATTCGTTCCGTCAGCTTTTCGGGCATGACAGAAATTCGTTGCGGAGTCCGCTCTTCAATGTCTGTGGTCTTCAGTTCAATCGTCTGCCCATCTGAGTTCCCGACGATCGTCTTCCCTTCGTTCTCATGAACAATCATCCCGGTCACAATTCGCCCGTTCTTGAGAACGAAATTCCAGGAAACATACTGCGGAGCGATTTCGCGACTGGGTTCCAGGATCGACTGGATCAACTGGATTCGATTCATCGTCCCAACCGTTCGCGACAGATCCGGGCCAACGCGGCCACCGCGACCATCGATACGATGACATTTGAAGCAGCCTGCTCCCTGAGGGTGATAGAAGGTTCGCCTTCCTGCTGCCGCATCGACGTCGCGGCCACGATTGAGCTGCGCGAGCCATTGTTCACTCGTCTTCGGTTTCTTCGAAACCCACGAACCGATCGAAGCCGGAGCCTCCAACTTCCCTTCGGCATAGATCAATGCGATCTGATCGGCAATT
>CAIWEX010001289.1 GCA_903911795.1 uncultured Schlesneria sp. | reverse complement strand
TCCGTGCCCTCTGTGGTGGTTCTTCTCCCGGTTTACCACAGAGGTCACGGAGGGGCACAGAGAGTAATTCAGAGAAGAGCATGCGAGATCGCGGCCAAAACGATCGTGACGTCGCCCTTGGATTCGAAGTCGCGAAATTCACCTCGGAGTCCGAGCCCGGGGCCGTTCCGAATCCGATTTCAACTGCCCGCAGGCGGCCATGATGTCTTCGCCGCGAGTCGCCCGAATGGCAGCGGAAAATCCCGCGGCGTTGATGATCCGGCTGAATGATTGAATTCGTTCGATCGGCGATGACTGGTATCCGGCACCCGGCCATGGATTCCAGGGGATCAGGTTGACCTTGGCGTGGATCCCATTGAGCAGCCGCGTCAGTTCACGCGCATCGGCATCGGAATCATTGATGCCGTCGAGCATCACGTATTCGAATGTGATGCGACGTGCATTACTTGCTGCAGGGTACTCGCTGCAGGCCTGGAGCAATTCCTGGATCGGGTATTTCTTGTTGAGCGGCACCAGTTCGTCTCGCAAGTCGTCGCGAACCGCGTGCAGGCTGATGGCCAGGTTGACTCCTAGTTCGCGACCGACCCGATAAATCATGGGAACAACGCCCGCCGTCGAAAGCATGATTCGCCGGCGCGAGATGGCGAACCCTTCGCCATCAATCAAGATGGCCAATGCCTTGGCAACATTCTCATAGTTGAAAAGGGGCTCTCCCATCCCCATCAGCACCAGATTTGTCACCAGGCACGCCTGCCGCGGCTGATTCCATTCGGACAGCCGATCCCGAGCCACCAGCCCCTGCGACACGATTTCGCCTGCAGTCAGGTTGCGGACCAGAGGCATCGTCCCTGTGTGGCAGAATGAGCAGGACAAGGTACAGCCCACTTGTGACGAAACACAAAGAGCTCCGCGATCCTGCTCAGGAATCAGGACTGTTTCGATCCGTTGACCGTCAAGAAACTGCAGCAGCCATTTATGGGTGTTATCGAGCGACTTCAGGTCGCGAATGATTTCAGGCCGACTGATAATGAAATTCATTTCCAGAACAGCACGGCGTGCTTTTGAAAGTGAACTCAACCCCGAAAAATCGGTCGCCCCGCGCACGTAGACCCAGTTCCAGACAGGCTTGATCAGCGACGCTTCCAGTCCACACTCGGCAAACCTTGCAGCCAGTTCCTGTCGCGTCAATCCGACGATGTCGGTTCTGGGGTCGATTCCGTTCATTTGCTATTTTTGCTCTTTTCGTCGCTTTGCCGCAGTTCAGTTCATTCACATGGCGTCGTACCGTTCGTCACTTCAAATTCAGTAGGGCAGAACGATGTGGGGCAGAACGATGAAGAATCACGCATAACTTCTCTTCCATCATTCTGCCCCTCATCGTTCTGCCCACCTTCTGGCTTACATTGAAAATGAAAAGACGTTCGGCACGGGCATTCATTTGACGAAAAAAGAAGACGACCCAAAAGTTTTTGACGCGTGGAATCGATGCCTCACGCCCACCTACGCTTAAGACGCCAAGATGCAAAGGTTTCAACCATTCCACAATCGCCTTTCCCCAACCTCTTCCTCCCTTTGCGTCTTCGCGTCTCTGCGTGAGACCCTCTTCGGAGATGCCATTATGGGCACCCAGTGCGAATTACGTCGCGAGCCTGCGATCGGCGCGGGTCTCCCGACCCCGCCGAAACCCCGGACCGAAGGTCTCCTCTTCGTTTCTCACCCGAACGTAACAACCGATCAATTCAAAACACGATCCACCAACAGTTGCCCGCAGGGGCTTACGCCGTTATCGTTCCCCATCGGATTGACTATGATGACACGAGTATTCCATAACAGGAATCGGCGCCGGGGTATTTTCCCTGCCTGTCCCCATTTTGGAAAACGCAGTCCGACGTCGGAATTCGTAAGTTCGTGTCACCAAATACCATAGACTTTGGTCGTTTTGAGGAGCAGTCGCGTGACGGAGCGAGTTGTCATTATCGGTTCAGGCCCCGCTGGATGGGCCGCCGCCATTTACGCCGCACGAGCCAATCTGCAGCCACTTGTGTTCGAAGGGGCCTTGACCTCTGAGAATCACGCTCAGGGAACGTTACCTCTCGGTCAATTGAACCTCACAACGGAAGTCGAAAATTATCCGGGGTTTCCGCACGGTGACCTGACGGGTTTTCTGGCCAGTGCCTTGCCGGAAGAGAGCCTGGCGGCGGTTCCGGAGTTTGACGATCCGGCTTTGACGGGACCACGTTTGATGCACCTGATGCGTCAACAAGCCAAAAACTTCGGGACGCGTGTCATTACGGACGATGTCGTGGAAGTCGATCTGTCGTCACGCCCCTTCAAGCTGAAATCGCTTGAGGGTGAAGTCGTGGAAGCTCACTCACTGATCATCGCGACAGGTGCTCGTGCGAACTACCTCGGTCTTCCATCAGAAGATAAATACAAGAACTTCGGCGTTTCGGCCTGTGCTGTTTGCGATGGCGCACTGCCGCGGTTTCGAAACAAGCCACTGGTTGTTGTTGGCGGCGGCGACAGTGCTATGGAAGAAGCCAGCTATCTGACAAAGTTCGCTTCGACCGTGTACCTCATTCACCGTCGCGGCGAATTCCGCGCCAGCAAGATCATGGCACAGCGTGTCATCGAAAATTCCAAGATCAACGTCAAATGGTTTTCCGCCGTTGAAGAAGTTCTTGGGGATGATAAGCAAGGTGTTACAGGTGTCCGTTTGAAAAATCTTCAGACGGGCGCCGTCGAAGAATTACCCGCTGCGGGGATGTTCTGCGCGATCGGCCATACCCCCAACACGGACTTCCTGAAGGGGCAGCTCAAAACGGACGAAAAGGGATACATCGTCTATTCGAAGCAGTTCCGGACGGATACGAGCGTTGACGGGGTGTTTGCAGCGGGAGATGTGGCAGACAGCTATTACCGGCAGGCGATCACTTCCTCCGGCACCGGCTGTATGGCTGCCCTGGATGCGGAACGCTGGCTGGCAGTGCAAGGCGTCCACTGATCATCGTTGATCCTCAGCGGGACAGGTCTTCCACCTGTCGATTGCCCAACAATCCATTCTGGCCAGGTGGATAACCTGTCCTCACTTTTTGAAGAGATCGTTCACGCACCATGTTGAGTCAAGAAGGCTGCCTTGCCAGGCGATTGCGACTGTGGAACTCTGTTCCAGCCGACTGTGAATGGTTGCTGATTGCTGATCCGCGCCATGTCCTGTACCTCTCAAACTTCTGGATTCATCCCCAGACGTTTTCCGCGGGGGAACGCGCATGGCTGCTCCTCGAACGTGACGGCAAAGCGAC
>CAIWEX010001288.1 GCA_903911795.1 uncultured Schlesneria sp. | reverse complement strand
TTGGGCCGTTGGGCTTCTTGAGGAATACCATGTCGGTATCAATGTCAAATCGGCCGACGCGCCCGCGGACATGCACAATCCTTTACCAGAGTTCCTCCCCTACGTATGCACCCCCAAGGTGCGGGGAAACTGAGATCTGTCAGGCCATCAGACCGGTGACGATTTTTCCGGCCGAGACGGGTAACGGCCGGTTCAGTTTGTCGCGTATCTCTCCATGAGGATCGATCCCCATCAGAGCGAAGACCGTTGCAGCAAGATCGTCGAGTTGCACGGGATCCTTGTCTGGATACGCGGCGTTTTTATCCGATGTGCCGTACACAAATCCTCGCTTGGATCCTCCACCAGCCAGCAGCACGGTGTAACACTGCGGCCAATGATCCCGGCTGATGTTGTCGTTGATCTTCGGAGTTCGACCGAATTCACCCATCCACACGATCAGGGTTTCGTCGAGCAATCCTCGCTCTTTCAGATCCAGAATTAACGTCGGCAACGTCTGATCGGTGATCGGCAACTGATAGTCACGCAGGATCGGATACATCCGCGTATTGTCAAAACCGTGCGTGTCCCAACCACCTGTCGTGGTCCGTCCACCAATATTGTTGGCAAAATAAACATTAATGAACTTCACTCCGGCTTCAACCAACCGGCGTGCGAGAAGGCAGCTTTGCCCATAGGTTGTCCGCCCGTATTTCTCACGCGTCGCTGCAGATTCCGCTTGAAGGTTGAAAGCATCACGGACTCGCGACGAATTCAGCATCGCCAAGGTCTTGTCGTAGTAAGCATCCAGGCCGCGCGCGGTACTCGAATACTCCATGATCCGCGACTGACGATTGATCATTTGCTGGATCTCACGCCGGTTCTGTAATCGATCCGCTGAGACACCTGCCGGCAGGCTCAGTTCAGGGAGCGCAAACCCTGAATCATTCGGGTCGGATGTGACGAGCAACGGGTCGTGCGATTTGCCCAGGAAGCTGGCGTGTTGCCCAGGCGTGATTTCTCCGTCACGCAGAACATGTGGGAACGCAACAAACGACGGCATCTCGTTTGATACCGGAGCTAATCGATCCACAACAGAGCCGTAAGCGGGAAACAGATCCAGAGAGTCTCGTAATCGAATGTCATCCAGCGGCGGCGCGTGACCGGTCAGTGCGTAGTACGCGGCCGAGTTGTGATTCTTCATGTTGTGATAGACCGTCCGGGCCAGCGTCACTTCGTTCATGACCGTCGCCATCCGGGGCAGCTTGTCACAGATCCGAATGCCTGATGCGGATGTCTCAATGACACCAAACTGACTGCGAACCCCGGCCGGAGCTTCGGGCTTTGGATCGAATGTGTCGAGGTGACTGGGGCCGCCAAACTGGTAGAGGAAGATCACCGACTTTGCGCGACCGGGTCGAGTCCCCACCCCCTCGGCATGCAGGACTCGAGGCAGTGTGACTCCCAGCAGTCCTGCTCCACCGATTGAGAGGGCTCGGCGACGGGAAATCGGATTGTCGCTCATTTCCGTGTTCGCTTTCGTACTCGTGTCCAGAAGATTGCAAATTACCTGCGCAGTAAGAACTCATGCGAATTCAGCAGGCCCCAGGAAACGTCTTCCAGTCCGATCCGTTGTGATTCGGCTCGTTCAATATAGCGGCTGGCTTGCTCGACTTCGTCATCGGTAGGTGGACGTGAAAGGGCGATCCAGTAGAGATCTTTGACCAGTTCCCCGGTCGGTCGTTTGGATCGGATCAGCAGATCGAGTCGATTACCTGATTCGGTCAGAAGTTGATGGACCAGGGAACCACTGATCGACTGAAAGGCTTGCGACAATGTCGTTTCATCAGATCGCTCGCAATCGCAGGACTGCAATCGAGGGGGTTTACCAAACGTTGTCAGAAACAGATCTGCACTGGTGGGCCCGCCATCACGGCGTCGCGCGACCTGGATTCCGGGGAGTTGAGTCGCTCGGGGGCCGACCGGATAACCATTGAATTTCAGCGGTGTGCTCAGCACCTTGCTCATCGCATCGATCAGTTGTTCGGCTGAGAGTCGTCGTACCTGAGCATGGCTGAAATTGGTCACTTCGTCACGATTCGTTTCGTTAGGGTTGGCCGACGCCTGGTAAGTGTTGGAATTCAGGATCAGCCGCAGCAACTGACGCAGGTCGTACGAAGTCCCTGACGAATTCTTTGACTGCAACTGGTCGCACAGAGCCTGCAGCAATTCCGGGTTCGAGGGTGGATTCGTCGCCCGAAAATCATCGATCGGCTCGACAATCCCCCGACCTATCACTTGTTGCCAGGTTCGGTTGGCGAGCATTTCCGCAAACCGTTTGTTACCGGGAGATGTCAGCCATTCGGCGAGACTTCTCAGCGGATCGGATTGAGTTGGTTTTCCAGCACCCAGCAGCATTGGCGGGCGAGCCTTGTCGGTGCGAGGATCCTTGGCGACGCCATCGTCGTTCAGAAAGACGATCTGTTCGCCATCGAACTCGTGCTTGTCGTTCTGATCCCGCCGTTTGTTTTCCAGGATCTTGTAGTCGACCCGCGCAAAGACGCTGGCCCAACTGTAGTAGTCATCTTGAGTCCACCGGTCGAACGGATGATTGTGACATTTGGCACACTGCAGCCTTGCC
>CAIWEX010001287.1 GCA_903911795.1 uncultured Schlesneria sp. | reverse complement strand
TACATTCGTTACTTTGGAGAGACTCCTTCGACGGAACGGCTGGAAAGCCTGTTTGCCAAAGATCGTGCACATCCCGGATTGTGGGGTTCGTACCTTTACTCATGCATGCTTTACAGTGCCATGACAGGTCGCAATCCCATCGGACTCGCCGCACCTGATTCGATCCCGGCAGATGTCGCGAAGACGTTGCAGGAAACCGCGTGGATTCAACATCAGGCAACTGCCAGCGAATTGAAGAAGTAGTTCCTGGATCCTTTCAATTGGAAACCGGTTTCATGAACCAGCGAATTCTGATGACCAGTCTGAGCGTGATGTTCGTAGCGGCCAGTTCTACGATCAGTGCTCAGGGTGCACCCGTCGCAACAGATCTTCGCGCCGGTACTGCAAAGGTTGAGATCACACCCGCTGCCGATGTTGCGGTTGATATCCTCGGGAAACCGCTGCAACTGCGAGATCCGCTCTTCGCACGTGTACTGGTCCTCAAGAATGACCAGGTTTCGCTGGCAATTGTCTCGATCGATTCGATTGTCTTCGCATCACCGAAAGTGATTGCGGAGGCCAAGGCACGGTGGAAGCTTGACCATGTGATTCTGAGTTCAACGCATACTCACGCCGGGATGGTCCCACGTGGAATGATCATCAAACCACCCGCGTCACCGGATTGGACGCGTAGCGGCAAGGCACCGGCCGAAACGATCGACTGGCCGGGACTTTCGGCGGACCCCTGGTATGCTGCGACAGAAGAAAAGATCGTCACTGCAATCGGCGTCGCACTGCAGAATCTCTTTTCTGCACGCATCAGTGCGGGTAAGGGAGCTTTTGAAAGTGCGTACATGGCACACAACCGGCGACTCGTTCGGGACGGGCGTGTCAGTGCCCTGTGGGAAAACCCGGATCGCCGTCCAACCCAGCCGATCGACCCCACCGTCGGAGTGATTCGGATTGATGACATGTCGGGCAAGCCGCGAGCATTTGCAGTCCATTACGCCTGTCACCCGGTGACACTGATGGGAACAGGAGTCGTTTCTCGTGATTTCCCAGGTGCGACGGTCGATCATCTGGAACGAGAACTGGGGGACGATTGCCTCGCCATGTATCTTCAGGGGGCCCAAGGGGACATCGATCCCTACGACCTGCACAACCTGCGGGGCGAGAACCGGTTCAACATCGCGCGCCAGGCGGGAATTTCGCTTGCCAAAGGAGCACTTCGCATAGCCGAGGGACTCACGGGGGCTGGTTCAGAGCCCGGGCATCAGGTCTCAATCGAATGCAAAGAAAGTCTGCTGACCATTCCCTATCGCAACGGCAAAGGAAGTACCGACGTGGGACTGCTGATGGTCGTCATCAACAAGGAACTCGCACTCGTCACCATTCCAGGCGAGCCATTCATCCAGCATCAATTGGACCTGACCGAGAAGTCACCCATTCCGAACACGTTAATTCTTGGTCTGGCTTACCACGGTAAAGGAACCCCGTTCGTGGTGTACATCCCGACGGCACAGGCAGTCAAAGAAGGGGGTTATGGTGCATCCGAGTGCAGCTTTCTCGCAGCGGATGCTGGAGAGATCATGGTCAATGAAGCGGTATCTCGACTCCGCGATCAGAAAATCGTTTCGACTCCAAAGTAAACTTCGTCGCTGCATATGCAATCCGTGTGTCGTCCGGGATTTCGCTGTTTAAAGTGCAAACGGCTGACTTCAAATGGATCGCAAAGCGACGATGCTGGCATGTTCTGGATCTGAGTCGATACTATGGTGGTAAGTGCCCTTACCCGATTGCCGACGTCGTCAGTGTAGTGCGAGGTCGGCAAGACTGAGGGCTGTCAATGCGACGATCTTCAAGTTCATGGGGGCACGAATCGTGCTACGACTGAGCGATCTGATGAGCACATTCCCACTGATGATCCTGGTGATCGTAACAGGATCAGCGTACGCAGAAGACCAGACATCCCCCAAGGGCGACGTACGGCAAACCGTCGAAATGCTGCTCAAGAAACTCGATTCCCCAATGCTGTCCGAACGCGTTCAAGCAGAGCGCTCATTACTGGATTTGGGACCAGAATCACTCACGTTCCTGCCTCCCCCGGAATTAACACCGAGTGATTCGGTTCGCGAAGCGGTCAAACGGATTCGTGTACAGTTGGAGCGGCGAGCGGCTCGCGATTCCGCGCTGGCGTCACTGGTGCGCCTTTCCGGCGAGATGACACTGGCAGCCGTCCTCAAAGAAGTGACTGCACAGACTCGCAATCGCGTCGAACTGGCGGCGGACGCCCAGGAACTGGCAAATCAGAAGATATCCGTCGACTATGACAACCGCCCGTTCTGGGAATGCCTGGATGACATTTGTCAGAGAATGAAGCTGGTGTCGACGTTTGATGCTCAACGAAACGCTTTGCTTCTGGGGTTGCGATCTTCAAAGTCTCCAGTGGAACTGGTGGTACAGCGAAGCGGGCCCTATCGCATGGCGATCCATGCTGCTGATGTTCGTCCCATCGTCGGAAATGAGACGGCACGGCTGCTACGGATTTCAGGGAAAGTCAGCCTGGAGCCTCGCTTGCGCCCGCTATTCCTTCATTTTGCGGCAGGGGACCTGAGTGCCGTAACAACAGACGGACAGAAATTGCAGCCCTGGAACCCGGCAGCCCGTTATGAACATCCCGTCGGTGACGCCGGGCGCGAAGTCCCCCTGCAACTCGATTACCTGATTCCAATGGGTGAGAGTCAATCAGCGGTCAACCTGCGAGGTCGACTTTCCGTACAACTCGCAGCAGGGACCGAACGAGTTGTTTTTGATCGGACGTCGCAAAGCGCCGGAACCGCTCGCCGACGGGGAGGCGTTACCGTCCGTTTACGTGAAGTCGCTTTTGAGCCGCCACAGGGCGAAGAGATTCAGGCCCAGATCAAAGTCACCGTAAGCTATGACGCCGGTGGTCCGGCATTTGAATCGCATCGGACTTGGATGTTCCACAACGTCGTCTACATGGAAAACGAAGCCCATCGTCGCTTTGAATTCACCGATTACGACACACTGTTGCAAGTGAATGGTGCGGTGGGTGTCGACTACCGCTGGGAACACCTTCCATCCCCGGCCACGCAATATCAATTTGTTTACGAAGCACCAACCTTGATTCTGGACTTGCCGCTGAATGTCAATCTCGACGCCGTGCCGCTGAACGTTGATGCTGTTACTGCGAAACCGCGTGGAACGTCGAAATAAATCCAAACCGGATGCTGGCGCGTTCTGGCTTGGGGTGCAGCGCCAATTTTCGACCTGACATGCGACTTCGGTATCCTGCAGTCTCCGCAGGCTGCACCTGCTGAACCAGTCGTGATACAGTACGATGCGCCGGAGTGAAGCCGTTCGCGATGACTGGAACACGGAGAATGACCATGCATTTTCGTTTTGCCGTAACAACGAGTCTGTGTCTCTTCAGCCTGCTGGCGACGGCCCGCGGTGATGACGCGGCGACAGCGCCACTGCAGTTCAATCCGTTCGTGAAGAAACAGGCAGAGGCACTTCGTAAGGGAGACACGACTCCGGAATCCAAGGACCAGTGGGAACATCGGCGAGCAGCCTTGAAGGCAAAACTCGCCGCAGCCTGGGGCGGTTTTCCTGAGCAACCATGTCCGCTCGAACCTCGATTGCTGGGGGAATTCTCGCGTGAAGGATACCGTGTCGAAAAGCTGATCTTTCAAACGCGGCCCGGCGTCTGGATGACGGCCAATACCTATGTTCCTGACAAACCAGGACGACTGCCAGCGATCTTGAATGTGCACGGTCATTGGTCCGGTGCCAAGCAGGACCCTGTTGTGCAATCTCGCTGTATCGCTGCAGCCAAGCTCGGATACTTCGTGCTGTGCGTCGATGCCTTTGGTGCGGGTGAACGCGGCTTGGGCAAGAAGCTCGGGGAATATCATGGAGAAATGGTTGCCGCGACACTGTTCCCGATCGGCCTGCCGCTGTCTGGACTGCAGGTTTATGAAAACATGCGCGCTGTCGATTACCTGTTGACTCGTCCGGAAGTCGATCCTCAGCGGATTGGGATCACGGGGGCCAGCGGCGGAGGCAACCAGACAATGTACGCAGGTGCCTTCGATGAACGATTCCGCTGCGTGGTTCCCACATGCTCCGTGGGAAATTACCAGTCCTATCTGAGCTCGGCCTGCTGCATGTGCGAGGTGGTTCCTGGCGCATTGAAGTTCACGGAAGAAGGGGATGTCCTCGGCTTGGCTGCTCACCGCGGAGTGATGGTCACCAGTGCGACTCGTGATGCATTTCAGTTTTCCGTCGGTGAGGCCAGGAAATCGTTCACACGCCTGGAATACATCGCAGGACTCTACAAGGATGCATCGGTCAAACACACGATCATCGAATCGGAGCACAACTACAATCGACCGATGCGTGAAGCGATGCTGGGGTGGATGAATAAGCACCTGAAAGGTGAAGGCGATGGTTCGCCGATCATCGAGCCCGAGATCAAGACAGAAGAACCTGAAATGCTGCGGTGTTTCCCGGGTGATTCGCGCCCCGATGACTATGTGACGATTCCCAGGTTCGCGGCGGCTGAAGCACGACAACTGCTGGCGCGACGGGCCGTTCCCAAGACATCCGCCGAATGGAGCACGGCACGCCAGCATGGCTTGACTTCACTGGAAGACGTTCTCGGTGGAATGCCAGATCCAACACCACTGCAGCGGAAGTCTGAACGAACTGCCGACGGAAAGGTCGAAACAATCACATTTGAACCTGAACCGGGCTTGTCACTTTCGCTGCAAAGAAACGTCGTTGCGGATCCTGCTCGCCTGGCAATACTGCTTGACCTCGACGGCGGATCAGAAGCCGTTGAAAAGGGGAATCTGGCCGAACAGTTGAAGGCTGCGGGCTGGATGGTTGTGTCTGTCGATCTGCGCGCAACCGGCCGAAATGCCGTGAAAGGAGACAAGATTGGCAATGCGCCTGATCACAACTCTGCGGAATGGTCGTTGTGGATTGGCCGTCCGCTGTTGGGACAGTGGGCGTGGGACGTTCAGAGAACCCTCGACACACTGCAGGAACAGGATGGCAAATTGCCGAAGGAAGTCGCCGTGATTGGCACTCGGTCAGCAGGTACGGTCGCACTTTGCGCAGGGGCTCTGGATGAACGAATCACGCGCGTCGTGACAATCAACTCGCTCGCCACCTATGTCACCGAGCAGCCTTATTCTGGACAACGACTCGGATTGATGGCTCCAGCTATCGTACGAGACGTCGGAGATATTTCTCATCTGGCGGCACTTGTTGCCCCCAGGCCGGTGACGATCGCAGGGGGTGTCCGAGGTAACGCGGCACCTGTCAGTCCGACCGGACTGCGCGAATTGTTTCAGTTCACGGACCAAGTCTATTCTCTACTGGTGACCGAACCGACGACGCCATTCAAGATCGTCGCACCGGACGATGTCGTCGAGTCGTTGCGCTGAGGACCTTCGAAGAGGTCTCATCGCATTCGACTGGGCAGGGATTTTCTATCAGGTCGCCGCGCCCAGTTCCTGCATCGTCAGAACTGTGCGAGACAACTCGTCGACCAGCGGCTGGCAAACACCCAACCGCTGATATTCTGAAAGAAGTGTCGCGTAGTACCAAAGTGTTCCGTCGCGGGCTCCTGTGAACTTGTCCCAGACCGCAGCACCGATCAGTCGCAGGTCTGCCACAATACAACGCGAATTGTGAAGCTTATCGCACGCGGACACCAGGCGCGCGGATGATGACACGTGCTCCAGATGAGCAATATACGCTTCCTTTCTTGCGCGCCAGGGAGGCTTGGGAACCGTATCGGTATCCGTACAACCCAGCACAATATCGGCCACACGGTCACCAAATCGCTGGCGGAGATCCGCCAGACGAGATTGGCCCCCAGCATCTTCAACGGTGTCGTGCAGCAGACCTGCAATCGCTTCGTCCTCGTCGCCGCCATATTCCAGCACCAGCGCAGCGACCGCGAGCAAATGCGAAATGTAGGGAATGGTCGTCGATTTGCGAATCTGACCCGCATGCACAATCGCGGCGTAGGTCAATGCTTGCTCAAACCGAGGTGACAGTGTCATCAGCAAACCCTTACAGAATAACACGTTAATCGCAGCGAAGCCCTGCGGCGTTGCGGCCCGATCGCGCGCAAATTCGGGATCGACCCAAAACTACACCATTGAGACATTCTGCTGGATCGGTCCACACCTTCGACTTTACCGGCCTCACCTGACAATTGCGATTTCGGGGAGTAATTCTGGGTTTTCAAACTGGAAAGACGTTGGTATACGACGTGCATCGAACTCTCGACTGGCGTTCTGCCATCGAGTTCGGTGACCATTTTTCTCTGTCGAATTTATCGAATCACCCTCGTCTTCTATCCCGTGCGTGTTAAAAGGACCATTGTCTCGACTGTTATCATTCGCCCCAACGCACGGAGCTCCCGCAATTGCTTTGCCTTTGCGGGATTTTTTGTTGGCATTGATCGCCGAATTGTGAACGCGAGCGAGTCCGCCGGAACGATTGGACGACTATTTGATTTGCCAGACGGCGAGTTCACCTGAAACGGTGGAAACAGCGAGCTTACTCTGATCCGGCGAAAATACGATGTGATCAACCTCGCCACCTGGGTGTTCCCGTTTTGCGGCCGATTCGGAAGGGGGAAGTGTCGAGACCACCTTCAAAGATGCAATGTCCCAGATCGCGACCCCGCCCGATTCAACGACTGTCGCAGCTCGTTTCAGGTCTTGTGACAAGGTTGTCACCCCTGCAAATCGGATCCCATTCCCAAAATCGGGGCGGATTCCGGGGCGCGAGTTTTCCGCTTCCGAATAACGAGGGCAGACGGATTCGGGTGCAATGATGACCCGTACCACGGGTTCATGTGTGAGATGCCAGATTCGAAGGGCCGCCCGATCCACAACCACGACGCGATCACTGGTGGGTGAGAACTGCAGTGTTGATTGTTCTCCACCGCTATGATCGACTGGAGTGCCAATCTGCTGGCCGCTCGCCAGATCCCACAATGACAAGAATCCGTAGCGGCTGAGCGTTGCCAGTGATTTGCCATCCGGCGAAAAAGCCAACGCCGCCATCCGCTCCCCTTCACGACTCCCCTTTTTCAAGTGATGAATGGGACGATCGGTATCGATATTCCAGACGAGCACAGTCCCGACGGTTCCACAGGCTGCGACCCGCTTCGCATCGGCATCGATCGCAACAGCGTAAACGCTGTATTCCGGACCGACTTTGAATCGCTTTTTGAGTCGAAGAGTCTGCTCGTCATACAGTTCCACAGTCCCGACATTCGTCCCGACAACGATTACTGAGGGACGTCCGCCGATGGCCAGCGAATTGGAATGATTCGGCAGGCGGACCAGTTGATTCAATTCACACGCCTTCAACACATTGTCGCCACCAACGGTAAACATCCACTGGCCGAGTCCGTTGAACTTCCCGGTCGTGATCAGCCCCGCGGAATGCGACTGCCAGGCGAGATTCTGGACTGGGGTCGGTCGGCCGATTACTGGAGGCAGTTCTGCTGTGGCGAATTCTGGTGCTGACATCAACACCAGAGCAACGGTGACTCGAACTGCCATTGCCAACAGCGATGGCAAACGAAAATTCGCCTTATCGAATCTGAACATTCCGGATATCTCCTCGCCCACCCTGATAGGAACACCATTCCAGTGCCGAGCGACGCATGATCCTGTGAGACGCGATGCGTCTGGAAATCGTTCCCGAATTCCTACTTTGGTTCTTGCCACGGTGACTGACCGCCACGCTGGATCTGCTGGCGGAGCGCTGCAGAAAGGTCCTGAAAGATTTTCTTTTCCCTGGTAGCAAGGTTTGTGGTTTCTTGAGGGTCAGACTGCAGGTTGTAAAGTTCCAGGGGTTGAAAAGGGCTGTCTTGAATCAGCTTCCAGGGACCTCGCATCAAGGCTTCGATTGTCTTGCCCGCATAAACGGGCCCACCTTCACGCCGGACGAAATAGAGATCGCGCACGGGTTCGGGCTGTGATTGACCGAGGAGTGACGGAAGCACGCTGACTCCATCGATCCCCTTCGGCTGGGCAACTCCCGCGACATCGGCAATTGTCGCGAAGAGATCCATTGTCAGAGTCACATGACCCAGGCGGCTGCCGGCACGAATGTGACCAGGCCAGCGCACGATTCCGGGGACTCGCAGACCTCCTTCGTACATGTGCTGCTTCTCACTGCGGTATGGACCGTTGGTGGCTCCATAGCTCAAGATGCCACCATTGTCCGATGTGAAGAAGATCAACGTATTGTCGGCCAGCTTCAACTGGTCCAGTTTCTCCAGGACTTGCCCGATCCCGGAATCCATGTGTTCGATCAGAGCCACCAGCGCAGCGCGCTTATCAGCCATTTGTGGTTCACGCTGCTTGACCTTGGCAATCCAGTCGGGTGGTGGTTGAATCGGATCGTGTGGGGCGTTGTAAGCCAGATAAAGGAAGAAAGGCTGCTTAGTCTCGGCCCGTTCCGTCAGGTAGTCACACGCCCACGTAGTAAACAAATCCGTCGCATGTCCTGGTGGATTGATCACCTCCTGATTGCGACGCATGAAGTTCTGGCCGCCGCGTCGATGCGTTAGATAGTCATCCATCATGTCGCCAAGGAATCCATGAAAGAAGTCGAAACCACGCTCGGTCGGAGTGTTCGGCGACGACAGGCCCAGATGCCACTTGCCAACAATCGCGGAGTGGTATCCCGCAGGTCGAAGGACCTGCGGCAACAAGACGGCCTGAGGTGACAACCAGCCCCACGAGTCCTGCAGCTGATGCCGGATGACTCCAGGGACACCGACGCGATCGGGATAGCAGCCCGTCAGCAACGCGGCACGGGTTGGTGAGCAAACACAGGAATTCGCATAGAAGTTCTCGAACGTCAGACCTTCACGGCAGAGCCGATCGATCGCGGGAGTCTGGAGATCGGTTGTTCCAAATGCGGAATAGTCACCTCGTCCCAGATCATCGGCCAGGATGATGACCACATTCGGGCGATCGGCGGCGCACACGAAAGCGGAGGTTCTCAAAGTCATAATCAGCAGGATCAGAAATCGCATGGCAGATACTTTCGCAGGCACCATTTCGAGACACTGAAGTTCATTCGTGGTCGTACAAATCCGAAGCTGGAGTATATCTCTTTCTTCTGTGCGAACCGTGTCCTCCGCGTCGTCCGGGTCCAGCAAATTATTGATTAAAGCCGGATTGGGACACGCACTGAAGACACGGACAGATCCCGGGGGAATGTCGGGTGTGAACAGGCATTTAGAAACGGGGCCGCGATAAGTTCCTGAGTGATTTCCGTCAGCTTCATGGCATTGAAGAGACTGCATGATGTTACAGGTCCGCGTCACCAGCAGAGGAGATGCGCCCGCCAGGAAGCCGAAGAGAGACGGAGCAACGGCTGTTCTCTGTGTCTCCGTGCCTCAGCGACGAATCAACTCCTGAATCGGTCGCGAAATCGAGTACGGTCTCTCACAGAGCCGCGGAGACACGGAGTCTGAAATACCGGAAGCAAATCGCGATCTGGCCGAACGGGATGTCGACTCGCGAGTTTGTCTGTGACCCAATCATGCCATCGCGGCTGATCCGACAAACGCCTCACTTCTTCTCGGCAGCCTCTTCGAATTTCAGCGAGGCTGAGTTAATGCAGTAGCGTAGACCGGTGGGAGGGGGACCGTCGGAAAAGACGTGACCGAGGTGCGCGTCGCAGCGTTTGCAGATCACTTCAGTGCGGCGGGTTCCGTCGGTATTGTCTGGCTTCGAGCGAATCATGGCATCATTGATCGGCTGCCAATAACTTGGCCAGCCAGTCCCGGAATCAAATTTTGTCCGGGCATCAAACAGGGGTTCGTCGCAACAGACGCAGTGGTAGACTCCCGGCTTTTTCGAATTCCAGTATTCACCGCTGAAGGCCGGTTCGGTCCCTTTCAATCGGGCAACCTTGTACTGATTCGGAGTCAGTTGCTTACGCCACTCGGCCGCAGACTTGACGACTTTTTCGATTTTCTTTGTCTCGCCTGCAGCCGCTCGGGCGGATTCCTTTGTCGTTGCTTTACCGTTCGCCGCTTGTTTCGCACCATCTTCGCCGCGGCCTGCAGACAGCAGTGCGAATGACATTGCCATGCTCACCAGGGAGACAGTGAGTCGTTGTCGACGGTTCATGATTCACCTCAGTGAAATACGTGCACCCCTCAATTTACTCGACGCCTGATATTTTGCAGCAGACCGTGCCGCAACACAACTGCGAGTTTCTGACGATGCCGTTACAAAGTTTTTCTGAATCTGAAATACGCATCCCATGACTCACGAACTTCGCCGTGGACCCCTCTCGAATTGTATCTCAGCTATTTTGTTTGTTTTGCTGTTTTGATATGGATAACCTATTCAGGGAAAAGTCGTACGAAGTCTCACGCCGCTCGGGTGAAAAAATGAAAAACACGCATCTCCTCGCTTCAATGGCAATGTGGCTTCTGGCAATCTCCGCATCTGCAGTCACGGCACAGGATGACACTGACGATCCGACGGCTGCCGACCTGAAATTGCTGCAGGGGGAGTGGGAGTTGTTTCACGGTAACGAAGGAATAGGGGCACCCACGATTCGTAGCGTGAAGGAAGTTGTCGGAAATCGAGAAACCTTGCGACGATTTGACATCGCATCGGGAAAGATGATTCACGAGCATTCGGTGGATTTTAAACTGTCTCAAAGCGGCAACGTTCATGTGTTCACCTTCTACGCTGTCGGAGGTGATCCCAGGAACGGGGGTTCATTCGTCTATAAAGTGGACGAAAAGAATTTCTGGGATATCCCCGGTCTGCTACGAGGCAAAGAGTTTCGGAACTATCAGCTTACACCGACGATCTGGCATTGGACACGAGTGGAGAACAAGGGAAAGCCAAAATTGAGTGTCGTCCGTCAGAAGCTGGACAAGCGGATCGATATCGATTTCAAGCGTACTCCACTGCAGGAAGCATTTGCATTCGTGGGCAATGAAATCGGCGTCGTGATCGAACTGGATGGTGATGCGTTGAAAGCCGCTGGTTTCACCAAGAACATGCCTCAGACGATGGTCTCCGAACGAATTACAGGACTGGATGCCATGGGAAAACTCGTCGAAAACTATCAATCTCCGCAACGTCCCGAGCAATCAATGGTGATCGTGATTGATCAGGGTGGCAAAGAAGTCCTTGTCACGACTCAAGCGGCCTGCGACAAGCTCAAGCTGAACAGCCACAAGTTTAAAGCGGATTGAATTGAAGTGACTTCAGAATGCGCCTGTCGTCATGCGCGATCAGCCTGCTGCAACTGCTCGATGAGATCGGGCAGATCCGCGGCGATCAGATCCGGCGGCGACGCTGCCGCTTCAAACTCGGCCCGAGTGCTGATCCCTGTCAGCACTCCCGCCGTCCAAAGCCCCAGGGGAATTGCACCTGAGATGTCGGTGTCGTAACGATCACCAACCATCAGTGTCTGATGCGGCTTCAGATTCAATCGAGCCATTGCCTGTTCATACATGCCGGGGTTGGGCTTGCCAATCACCAGCGGCTTCTGACCAGTTGACGTTTCCAACAGTGCCAGGATACTTCCCGCGCCCGGCAACGGGCCTCGTTCACTGGGATAGGTGGCATCGGAATTGGTGCCGATGAATTTCGCGCCGCGTCGAACCGCCAATGTCACATTGGCCAGTTCTTCGTATGTCAGCTTGAAGTTGATCCCAGCCACCGCGTAAATGGCGGCGTCGGGGTCAGTCGTCAATTCGAATCCACTGTTCTGAAGAGCAACTCGCAGACCATCCTGACCCATGACAATCACGGGGCCACGTGGCCACCCATGATGCGTCACCTGCTCTGCCAGCCAGCAGGCGGTCGCTTCAGCGCTGCCAAGAACCTGATCGGGGCGGACGTGAATGTCCATTTCCGCCAATCGTTCGACAAATTGAGCGGGAGTCTTGCTGGCGTTGTTTGTGACAAACAAGAATGCGCGGCCAGTCGCGGTGAGATAATCAATCGCCTGCTGAACACCGGGGAGTGGACGGATTCCGACATAGATCACTCCATCCATGTCGAACAAGACGCCACGGACATCACGCAATCCAGCTCGATCTCGGCTCACAGCTGTAACTCTCCAGAATCCACTCAAGGCAGCCTCAGGCGAGACCCGACCAGGCATCTCGTCGGGTGGCCGGGACTGGACTGAGGCTTTGCGAAGGAAGGCCCCGGGGGTTCGCGAAGATGCTCCAACCCCATCTACCCTGCGTCAACGATAGCACGCGACCTGTCCAGGCATCTCGGCGAGTCGTTCAGCGACTCGCCCGTTTCAGTACCGGCACTTCCTGATCAAGCACTCGCTCGCAATTCCCGTGGGCCGATCTGGTCCAGGACATCCTGGATCTGCTGAGAAACACGGTCTTGCGTTTCCTGCAACAGAGACGTGGCGGCTGCGAGTTCATTTTCGCACGCATCCAGTTCCTGAGAGCGCCCATTCATCATGGCCGAAATCTCATGAATCTGTTCGAGCAATCGTTCACACTGAGCCGTTGATACGCGTTCCTGCTCCTGGATTTCGATCTCGTTGTCAATTGAGTCCAGATCGACGTCGTGAATTGCCGTCATCAGATCCTGCCAGCCTTGCAGACGGCTGGAATCGAATTCGTCAACCATCGCCTGTTCGGTCATGATCCGATCACACAGCTCTTCCGCAGTCAGACTCGTCAGGTCAGTCTCGACCTGAATGGACGAGGATGGCTGTTGTGTGACTGTGAAATCCTCACCCGCGACTGTGACCGTGTCACCATTTCGCAGCGCCATCCGACGGCAGAGCTGACCATTCACAGCCAAACCAGTGGTCTGGTCATCGGCTTCGATCCACAGCACACCTGCTTCCGAACAGAGAACGCTGTGCAGCAGAGGGCCGTGGTTCAGACGGATTTCACAAACAGGGCTGGAACCGATTCGAATTCGTTCCTGATCGACAATGACCGACCGATCACCGAATTCCAGGATCGTTGTCAGATCACTGGCGGAAACAGGTTCAGTTGTGTGAGCAGAGATTGAAGTTGGCATAGGGGTCTCGATGCGGCATCATGTCGAGCAATCAATCGCTCCGGGTGGCGAAGCACAGAGGTAGGCACCGTCATTAACTTCGTCCGGCGGAAACTGCCGTCGTGAATCAATCAGGAACGCGCGTTCCATCCAACCAACGATCTCGAGGCATCAAACGCCGCAAGCTTGGTCGAGTTTATCGACTGGCGAAACAGCACCGCCCCGCTTCATGCTGACTCGCAATGGGCTGCGAAAGTAGAGTAGAGTTTAAGGCCTATGCGGGAGTGTGGCGGAACTTACCGCAAAGCGCTGGAACTCAACGCCCCGTCCCGGTCGAATCCCTGATCCTCTTACCACCCCCAGGCCCATGACATCCCTCATTCTTCCCATTCCAAAGTCTGTATCACTTCATGATCTTGCCATCTGGAATCAGTTGGCAGTCGACGCAGGAGTGGACCGGATCTGGTTGGCGAAGAACGTCGCTGAGTGTCAGCAGATGGCTGCCACCAAGGAACTTTGCAGTACGGACGCCGAAGTGGCAATCCTCTGTTCCCCGAACGATATCTCCCGAAAGCCCGCATTCCTGCAAGCAGTCTCATCAAGCGTCGCACTGATCGCCGCAACGTGCGAAGACGATCAGGCCGTCGGTCTGAAAACAGATTGCCTGGAACACGCCGCGACGCTGGGTGCCTCGACACTGGATGGAATCGTGGTTGGCCTGTCACTTTCGAAAAAGATCGATTTCCGAGTTGCAGCCGGGTTTGCCAACACTGTTCGAAAGCTTCCCGAACTGACAACGGTTAGCATCACTCCCAGAGACATTTTTCTGCGACAGGTGATTGATCGCTATTCCGTAAATGGCTCTCATTCGGACAGTAAACACGCCAACATCGCAACGACGGCGCTTCGGGCGGGGTTGCTGCTGCTGAGTGGATACGTGGAAGAAAGTCATGCGGCGTCACAATCAATTGAAGGTGAGGGACCGCAGCACACAGGCGATTACTGGCATGCGATCCTGCACCGGCGCGAACCTGACTACGGAAATGCCAAATACTGGTTTCGCCATGTCGGTCGGCATCCCAATTTCGGCCGATTGGCCGAACTCATCCCATCGATACTGAATCAGACCACAGGTCCCGTTGCGACGGAACTCGGGCGATGGTCGTCCCGTCTGATCACATCTCACGACTGGGATGCATTCGCATTCGTAGACTTCTGCCAGGCGGCCGAACGTCATGCAGAACTGCGAGCCTTGGGCGAAGCGATTCAATGGATCGAAATGTTACTGCTGATCGAGTCGTCGTTTCTCGCGGCGGCTTGATATGTAACCAGCCAGCCATGTCATCGTATTTCGTTTGCCAGGTGGCTGGCTCCGTCTTGTACGGCTCTCTATCACCAGGAACGTCACAAAAAGAGCGAAGGAGTCAGACAACGAAACGCTTGATTATTCCAACTTTGAGCCTGGTGTTGTTGGAGTTGAGGGCCTTCGTAGGATTCCATCTTCGTGCTCTTCGAGTCCTTCGTGGTAATCCCATTCCACCAGCAACAACCGAAAGGCATTGCAGCAATAGATTGCCAGTTCGCGCGGCAGGGTAGCCCCAACGCGAGTAACGATTTTGGCGGGGGCCGGTGCCTGAAAATCGTGGTTCGTTCGGCGAACCACGACTATCGCACGCCTCGCGAATTCTTCGAAGTGATCTCGATTAGTGCTCTGCTGTTGAAGATTCAGAATCCGGTTTGGCAAGGGGGACATACATTTCCCGCAGGAAACGT
>CAIWEX010001286.1 GCA_903911795.1 uncultured Schlesneria sp. | reverse complement strand
CTACAGTGGGATGCCTGCTCGACTGTATGTCATTGATCAGCAGGGACGGGTGACCTACAAAGCAGGCCGCGGTCCGTTTGGTTTCAAGGTCGGCGAGATGGAACAGTCACTGATCATGACTCTCATGGCGGCTCAGCAGTCTCAGTCGTGAAGCGAATGAGCGAAGCTGGCTTCCCTTTTGTTCGTCAGCCTTGATTTTTTGCCAATAAACCGCAGTCTGTTTGCACGACGATTTTGAACTTCGACGGATGTCTCTGGAACGAAGCGAGGCGGATGAATGGCTGATCGTAAGGCGTGGTTACTCGGTTTCGCACTGGTATTGGGATCTATGGCCCCAGCACTGGGTGATGGTCCATCGGACAACGTTGCTGACAACGTCCGCAGAGTTCCCAAGATTGGCGTCGAAGTTCCCGAGGCGGACCGCGTCGAGCTGGAGCAAGGATTAGCAAAGCTGGGTCAGCAAATTGCCAGCTTGCAGCAAAGTGCTGACCCACAAACCAAAAAACTGCTTCCCGATGTGCTGATCTATCATCGGGCTGTTGAACAGGCACTCAAGTTTCGTGAGTTTTTCGATGTCAAAGAAATCCCCGTGGCGAAAAACCTGCTGACTCAAGGCCAGCAGCGAGCGGAGCAATTACTTGCAGGCAAAGCTCCGTGGACGCAACAGACAGGCGTTGTCGTTCGCGGATACATTTCGAAGATCGATCGAACGGTCCAACCTTACGGACTGGTCATTCCCACCAACTATGATTTCAGTGGCCAGAAACCATACCGCCTCGATTTCTGGTTTCATGGGCGCGGCGAGACCTTGAGTGAAGTGAATTTTCTGAATGACCGTTCGAAGAATGTCGGGGCGATCTCGCCTGCAGACACGATTGTGCTGCATCCTTACGGCCGATACTGCAATGCCAACAAGTTTGCTGGCGAAGTCGATTCCTTCGAAGCTCTGGCGGCCGTTCAGCAGCAGTACCGCGTCGATGCCGATCGGATCGCTGTGCGAGGATTCTCGATGGGGGGAGCCGCCGCGTGGCAATTTGCAGTTCACTACCCGGATCGCTGGTTTGCAGCCAATCCCGGGGCGGGCTTTTCTGAGACTCCCGATTTCCTGAAGGTCTTCCAGAACGAAACGCTGACACCGACATGGTACGAGCAGAAGTTGTGGCGGATGTACGATTGCCCTGGTTATGCAGCCAACCTGGCACATCTTCCGACCGTGGCCTATAGCGGTGACATGGACAAGCAGAAACAGGCAGCCGACGTCATGGCGGCTGCCTTCGAACGCGAAGGGATGAAGCTGCTGCACATCATCGGCCCGATGACCGCTCACAGCATTCACCCAGAATCTCGCAAGGAAATCGAAGCAAAGTTGACTGAGTGGGCTGTCAAGGGGATCGATCGGACTCCTTCGTCGATTCAGTTCGTCACGTATTCTCTGAGCTACAACACGATGCACTGGCTGACAGTCAACGGTCTGAAAGAACATTGGGAAGAAGCCAGCGTGGTCGTGAAGCCAGCGGGCGGCTCGTTAAATATCTCTGCGAATAATGTCTCGGCCCTGACGCTCGCACCGCCAAAGGGCTCACCGAGAAAAGTGACGTTTGGATCTGGATCAGCGTTTGATCTTCCTGCGACCGGCCCAGCATCATTTGTACTGGGGCCCGAGGGATGGAAGCCGGGAACGCTGACAGGACTGCGGAAGAAGCATGGTTTGCAGGGGCCGATCGACGACGCATTTTTGGACTCGTTCATTTTCGTCAAGCCGAGTGGTACCTGTCGCAGTGAAGCGGTCGACAAGTGGGTGAAGTCGGAAATGGATCACGCGGTGACTCACTGGCGGCAGCAGATGCGAGGTGACGCGGTCGTGAAATCGGACAGCGAAATCACAGAAGCCGATATCGCGGGTTCGAACCTGGTGTTGTGGGGTGATTCTCAGTCGAACAAAATTCTGGCAAAAATTGCAGAAAAACTTCCGATCCAATGGACGGCAACTTCCGTTCAAGCCGGTAAGCAATCGTTCGATCCCGCTCAGCATGCGCTGATTGCCATTTGTCCAAACCCATTGAATCCCGAAAAGTATGTGGTCCTCAACAGCAGCTTTACCTACCGAGAATACGATTATCTGAACAATGCCCGACAGACTGCCAAACTGCCGGACTGGGTCATCGTCGACGTGCGGACACCACCGAACAGTCGGTTCCCAGGCAAGGTTGTTGCAGCAGACTTTTTTGATGAACGATGGCAATTGAAGCCCGAAAAGGCCAAGTGATCGAAATACGTAGTGAGTGAGTTGATCGCCTGACACTTCGAGTCGGGCGACGTGAATCGCGGGGAATCTATGCCCGAGCGCAATCGCCCAAAGGAACAGCCTGACGACGAATTCCGTGAACAGAAGGTCGCGGGGCACGGGGAAACTGTCGACGACGGTAAGGGGCGAATTTTTCCGTGCGATGAGTGCGGTGCGGATCTGGAATTTTCGATTGGAACCCAAAGTCTGAAGTGCCCTTTCTGCGGCACCGTCAAAACGATCGAAATCGACGAAAAGGCTGAGGTCGTTGAAAACGACTTTCTGGCCATGGTCGAGAAATTGCGACTTCAGCATCAGCAGGGACATGCCGACGACGAGAGTGCCGAAAATGAGCACGCCGTGCGGTGTGGGGCTTGCGGAGCTGAAGTCGTTTTTCAGGGGACGCTGACCAGTTCCGAATGTCCGTACTGTGCCTGCCCCTTGCAACGGGACAAGATTCACGATGCCCCGACGCGAATCCCTGTCGATGGCATCCTGCCCTTTCAGATCGCTGAACCTGATGCCGCCGGACGACTGCGTCAATGGGTGCAGTCTCTCTGGTGGGCTCCGAATCAGTTCCTGCGCGATGGAGCGAGCGGGAAATTCAATGGTATTTACCTGCCCTACTACACGTTTGACTCCCAGACGGACACCGCCTACGCGGGGCAGCGCGGAGATTATTACTACGTCACCGTCGGAGATGGGAAAGACCAGCGGCAGGAGCGGCGTATTTCGTGGAGTTTTCGATCAGGCCGGTTTCAGCGGTTTTTTGACGATGTCCTGATCGTGGCCGTGAAGGCAGAAAATGAAGGATTACTGAGACGCCTCGAACCTTGGCCACTGAAGAATTGTCTTCCATTCACTCAGCAAGTCTTGGCGGGATTCTATGCGCGGACCTACGACGTATCTCTCGAAGATGGATTCGGAGTGGCTCGGCAGAGAATGGAAGGGGAATTGACGAGTGACGTTCGGCAGCGGATCGGCGGCGATGAGCAGAGTATTTCGTCACAACGGACTCATTACAGCGACGTGACGTTCAAGCATCTGATGTTGCCAGTCTGGTTGATGGCGTATCGTTACAAAGAAAAGTCGTATCGCGTTATCATCAACGCCGTAACGGGTGAAGTTTCCGGCGAGCGGCCCTACAGCCTGTTCAAGATTATGGCGGCAATTCTGACAATTGCTGCCATTGTCGGTGTGATCGTCGCGCTGAACCAATCCCGATGAAGGCCGAGTTTTTCGTATGCCCTATGTGTGGTTCGTGGTTGTCTGCTCCATCTGGGGCAGCAGTTTTATCCTGATGAAGCGTGCCATGCTTTGTGTCTCTCCGATCGGAATCGGGGCGATTCGAGACGCGTGTGGGGCTCTTGTTCTGGCCGCCATTTTTCTGATGGCGCGCCGCAAATCCTCGCTCCGCCGCAAAGATTTGATACCTCTGTGCGGCATCGCGATTCTGGGATTTGCGTGGCCGCATTCGATTCAGCCGGAACTTGTCAGCCGTGTTGGCGGTGCCTTCATTGGTATGACCGTTGGCATGACGCCACTGATCACGATCCTGGTCTCGATCCCGATGCTCGGTGTCTTTCCTACCCCAAGACAACTCTTCGGAGTCATCGGTGCACTGATCTGCATGGCGGTTCTGATGCAGGACGAAATGCGTCATTCGGTGGCATTGATCGATGTTCTGACTGCCTTCAGTGTCCCGACGACATACTCCATCGCCAACAGTTGGATTCGCCGTTCACTTCGCCATCTACCCCCGCTGGAATTGACGTTGCTGTGCCTGGCAATGGCGTCGAGTATGCTGCTGCCACTGATGCTGATTGTTCCAGACCGACGAACCATCGACCCCGGAAACTGGCTGATCGCGATTGCGTCTGTGGCGACACTGGGAATTGCCGGAACCGGATTTGCCACCTATCTGTTCAATAAACTGGTTCAAGACCAGGGGCCTCTGTTCGCATCGATGACGACGATCCTGGTCCCGGTCGGAGCAATCTTGTGGGGTTGGGCTGACGGGGAACAGATTAGTTCAATTCAGATCGCCGCCCTGGCTGGGATTCTGGTCATGGTGACGATCGTCCAGTTTGGTGCCGTGCAGCCAAGCCCCGCCAAACAGGATGGGTGAGATTTTTTCTACGAAACCCGCCGTGCCTGAGCGGACAACGTGATGTCCTTGACAATTTGTCTCGGTTGGATGGCACTGTCGGGCTGTCGATCCAAGGAAGCAAATCGAGCCAAACGGACTGCTTTCGGGTGGCACTGGCGACCGTCAGTGCCAATGCGATTACAGTAACGCGTGACGTTGGGTGGGTCGGTATCAGACGTGCTCAAGAATCTATCTATTGGGACTCCAAAGCCCAGAGGGAAACTATGGATCGTCACCACAGATGTCTATTGCTTATGGAAACCACATTGGCACTGGCGATCCAGGGCGATCGCCAGATGGG
>CAIWEX010001285.1 GCA_903911795.1 uncultured Schlesneria sp. | reverse complement strand
CCCCCCCCCCCACGACTATCTCATGACTCTCGTATTTCACGATCGCAACATTTCAGCTGCCCGATGACTTCAATGCCGCTTCGATCCGCGATTTAACGTCTTTGGAATTGTCGGAATTGTCGACGGGACTTCCGCGCCACAGAATCCGGCCGTCAACGCCGATTAGGACAGCTTCAGGGATTCTGGAAACGCCAAATGCCCGAGCCGCAGGAGTATTGAAATCTCCCTGTTTATCGTTACCCGACCAGAACGGATCCAGGTTGCTCCATCCGCGTCGTTTGAAATGTGATGCAATGATCGACTGGTCCGCGTTGATGGCGACGGGGACGATAGCGACTCGATCCTTCCATTCACGAGGCTGATCACCGGACAGGGCGTTGAGGCTTGTCATGGGCTGCTGGCATGGTCCACACCACGTCGCCCAAAACTCCAGGAAGACAACCTTTCCGCGCAGGCTGCTGAGTCGAATCAACTCTCCGGTTTTCAAGTTCGTCAACTCCAGATCCTGAGCCATGTCGCCAACCACGGGAGCCAGAACGAACTCAAATTCCTCCTTCGCGGAATCCTTTGACAACTCAAATGAGCCGAGTCGCTTGTCGTCAATCTGGACCGTATACGGAGCCAGGGTGGGCCACGTTCGCGGTGGCGTGTCGGCAATATCCGCAAGTTCGATGTCGCCCGATGCGGGAATGAGTCCCGTGAATACGAGATGCGATCCGTAGTGACCGTCGTAATACGTGACGGTCAATTTACGGTCCTTCGCCGGTTGCCCATCGGGCATTCGGATGCGCAGCACAGCCGTACGCGGGCCTCGAAAACAATTTCGATCAAATGGCAATGAATAGAAGTCCACGCGTTCTGACTTCCCTGCCATCAGCGTCACCATCTTCCGGTCACTGAACGCTCCCACGTTCATTTTGGTCCCCTCAATTGGGGGCTGGTCCTCACGCGGCTCAGTGCGCATTTGGATCATGTATTCGCCCGGCGCAAGATCGGTCAATCTAAAGCTGGCAGTGGGAGTTGGGCTCACGGTGGACGCGATATCCAAAAGACTGTTCCCATGTAGCCTGCGAAGGACTTCTATGGAAACGCTCTTGAACGGTATGTCAGAACCCAGGTGAGCGCCCGGCTGAAATGAGACATCCAGCGAGGCCGGATGTGGGACGTTGATGTCCAGAACACCCTCTTTCACGTCCGCGAGAGTGAAGGGACCGGTTTCAAAATTCTGCAGGAACCCAGGTTCATGGATAGCCACATGAAACGGCGGCGAGTCTTCGGCAAGCAAGCACTCAAACCGTCCCTGGCCAACTTCTCGCAAGTTCAGCATATTGCAGTCGACGGTCTCGCTGCCCCGGCGATTCCTTGGTATCCGCGTCGAGCGAACGATTTCTTCCATTTCATCAAAGTAGGACAGTGGCAGCTTACCCTTTGGCCAGGTCATCGAATCAGGAAGGTGAAACCGCAACTGCACTCGTTGACCTCGCCGCAATGTGATTGCGGCCTCGTTCTTGACCAGGCTCTCAAGCTCCTCACCCGTAAAAAATGCGATCGTCGATGCATAACCATCCGCTCGCACCAGAATGTTGACCGGCATGCCGATGTATTGTGAGGCATCGCCAAGGAAAACCAGTCCGGTGCCACCATCGACCCATTGATGACTTGATCTTGGTGACTCGACCTTCGCTTGAAACGTTGACACGGGCTCGCCTTCTTCATCGACAACGCACAGTCGCACTCCGGGCACGTTGAACAGATCTCGCGGGCGATTTGCCTTCGCCAGAATCTCGATCTCAGGCATGTCACCGTTTTCCGGCACAGAAAACGAGACGCGTCCGGAAAAGTCTGACGATTCAGATGGCAATGCTGGCGTCGTGGCACGTATGACGAACAGATCAGCCGAATAATTTCCCGGAGGAATCGGATCTGTCGTAAAATGCCCGTCGCTCGCGATCGGGATGACATCAAACGCAGTCAACATTCTGCTCGGCTTCTTGCCTTTCGCGAAAAATTCCTCGGGACCGAAGCCGGAAATGGAGAGAAAGGCCGTTCGCAATTCGACGTTTTCCAGACCTTTCACCTGTCCCGACAGTGGTCGTCCCACTTTTCTTTCAAACCGGATACTCGCCCGCTTCGCGGATTCGATCTTCACCAACTGACGGTCCGCTCCTGATTGCAGCACGGCATTGCTACCCATCTTCGTCGCGATTTTGCGCTCCACGGAATACTGGCCCGGCGGCAAATGCTCAAAGACCGTTTCGCCCGGGTTGACGAGGGAAAAATAAGCCATGTGAAACTGAAGTATGTCTTTGTCCCATGTCACTCCGTCGAATGTTTTCAGTCCGATGTCGACGAGTAACTTGTTCGGCTTGCCGGGCAACTCGCATTGAACAGCCAGCGTACCGGACCGGGGAAGTTTGATCTCAACGTTGTCGTCGTGCATCAGGCTGTTGCGGGTGACAACCCAAAACATCGGTTCGTCGGCAATCACCGCCAGCCGATCCGCCACCCCTTCTTTTCTAGTGATGGTAAAGCCTCCGCTCGTGTTCGTTCGCGTGGATGGCGGATTCGGCATATTTCTTTCGGGCACGAACCACTTCCGGCGGTCAGCGTCCACAATGATTCGTTCCTGGCCCAGCAGCAGGACCTCAGCGTTCACGATTGGCTCACCACGATTGTCCAGCACCCGACCGTGAACAGTGGCTCCCTCCTGCCAGGTGATGACTTCTGTGGACGCAACGCCTTGGGGATCGACTACCGATTGCTTTGCACCGGGGTTGCCCTTCTGCGCAGCGGGAAGTGGCTGTTCGCCATTTGTCTGGCTAACCCCGATCAGAAAAATACACGACAGCAACACGAGCTGTCGCCGAGCGAATTGAAGATCAACGCTCTTACTGAATACAAGGTGCAGTGGCATAGAGCCCCTCTGGTCTGTTCAATGTTACCATTCACAGTATCGGCAACTACCAGACTACCCGACTCCCCAACGATAGTCGATCGTTTTTCCAGGTCCATCGGATATTGATAGTCGCGCTGATGACTGGGGAATTGATTTGACGAAGGAACGGCTATGGTGATAAATCGGACAGGCATTTGCCATCGGAATAATGACACCGGAGATGTTTGCCACCCACAGCGTAGTTGGGGGCGATCACAACCAATGAAACAGCTTGCGGGCGCGAGGCGATGATTTCAGGCGAGACCGAAAATCAACTGAAACAAACAGGATTATTCGAGTTATGGGGGCTTGGATTCATCGTTGGCTTTGCTTCAATTTATGGCATGTTCATGGAATGCGATCATTGCAGTTTCGGCTGGCGGATTGTTTTTTCAGCTCACAGAAGACGAGTCCATGTGGTGCCTCGGAAACGAGGAGGCCGCACTTCGGTCGCTTCGCAGTAAGGAATTTCATCCACCGCCGCCGGATGAAATTTTACTTTGCGAAGTCGAACTGCCGGCTTGTTCGTCGCGGGGATTTCTCTCGCGGCTTACCAGAGTTTTGAGATACCTTGTGGCGAAGAGCATCCATTGTGCCGTTACTCTGACTGATGTGTGGCGACTGCTTTTGCTTTTCGTGGTACTTGCATACGGGTACGTCACCTTGGCAATGAAACATGGCCACGTCCGACGATGAATACGGGATGAAACAGCGAAATGGAAGATGCAAACAATCCAAAGACACGACCGTTCTCTTGATTGGAATCACAACTCGCCCCGTGGTTTCACATGCATCGAGGTCATCGCGGCGATCATTGCTGTGTTTCTTCCTTTGATGCTGTGTTTCGTTGTCGGCCATCATCACGGCGTTTTATCGGGAATCCTCACCGGAACTGTCGCTGGGGCAGTCGGCGGCCAATTCGTGCGATGGTTCTATCTGTGGTCAGCGAGGCTCTTTCAACAGGAAATTCGAGAGTTGGAAGCGAAATACCCGTCCGTATATCGCATACTTGCGGTTCCCGAGGGTTTGTCATGTGTCAAAGCGGCGGGTGCTGAAATTCTCCCTGGTGACTACGGGTGGGAGGCAGAACCAATCTTGAAGGATGATGGCCGCGTTTACCTTCAAGGACTGACACAGGAGTGGTGTGTGGCGTGGCATGCTGGCTTCGAGGCGTCGCAGATCGAACTGGTTTGTCAAAAGCCGCGATCTCAATACTATCTCCCGTATTCCTGGATTTGTGCAGGGGCAAAGCCGCCGCCATGTCCGTTTCCTGTTAGTCAGTCCCCCGCAAACAATCTCGGTTTTCCGCAGAGGACATCGTTCCCATATATTCAAGGAATCCGCTTCGGTACTCGTCGAGACCGTGCGTAGATGAAGTCAAAGTATTCCGATCAGAACTGGTATTGTCGTCGTGGATCTGGAATCGTTAGCGTCATCAGTGTTCTGCGGACCACTCGCAACCAATGATCCGCTGGATGTGTGATGATTACCGACGAGACCCGACGAGACCGAACCGCATTTGAAACAGACAGAATTG
>CAIWEX010001284.1 GCA_903911795.1 uncultured Schlesneria sp. | reverse complement strand
GCACCAGGCTGGCGTTACAGGATCATCGAACGCGGGAATGCTGCTCGAGTTCGCTGGCTGGGAATGGCGTATGGAGACCAGGCGATCTTCGTCCGCAAAACAGTATTTGAATCGGTCGGACGATTTCCAGACCTGCGACTGATGGAAGATGTCTTTCTGATGAAACGACTGACGAAATTGGGGAAATTTGTCCTGTTGCCTGATCGCCTGACAGTTTCCGCGCGACGCTGGCAGAAGCATGGAATCATCCGACAGACGCTTCGTAACTGGACCTTGTTGACATTTGCGTTTTGTGGAGTCTCACCTGACCGACTGGCAAGGTACTATCCGAACACACGATAATCACAATTTGACATTGATGATGAAGGTTAATTCACCGAATGGCACGTTGAAATAACGCCAATAAGCAGGCGTTGTAGCTCGACGGCCGCGGCATTGGCGACTGCGACGACGTCTTCTCCGCGAACGGGCATTGATGTCGGTGCCAGGCATTCGTTGGTGACGACAGAAAATGCGAGGACAGGAAGTCCCGCATGCGACGCGATCAAGGCCTCTGGAACCGTTGACATGCCGATGACATCAGCCCCTGCCATTCGGAAGAAGCGGACTTCGGCCTTCGTCTCATAGTTCGGTCCCGTCACTGCGGCGTAAACCCCTTGCTTCAAATCAATGTTTTCCCGCTCCGCGATGTCAGCAGCAATCGTCCGCCAGGTCTGCGAATACGTCTCACTGATATCTGGAAACCTCGGTCCAAAACGATCGTCGTTCGGGCCGATCAGAGGATTTGTCCCCATAAAATTCATGTGATCCGTCAGCATCACAATATTTCCAGCCCGAAATTCCGGATTCAAACCTCCGCTGGCGTTGGTCAGAATCAGCAGATCGATTCCCAACATCCGCATCAATCGAACGGGAAGTGTGATGAGGTCGAGCGAATGGCCTTCGTAGACGTGAAAGCGACCTTCCATCACCACAATCGGAGTGGAACCGACCTTGCCGCAGACCAGTCGTCCTCGATGGCTCATTGCGGTCGCTGGGGGAAAATGAGGCAAGTCGGCCCGTTCAAACGTGGCTGCGATTTCCATATGATCCACGAACCCGCCCAATCCCGTCCCCAAGACGATTCCCACGCGAGGTGTCTGGTCCCATTTCCGGCGGACAATGTTCAGGCAATCTGTGATCGGATCTGCGGTGGAAATCGACATTGGAATCAGAAATTCTTCCGGTGTTAATGATTCTGTTCGTCGACAGACATTCGGGCTGTCGAACAGAAATGGAACGAATGGTGGCGAGTTTGTGCAATCTCTTCAATAATGACCCTGCGCGATCGCTTTGGCGGTCACAACCGACTTGGCAATGGCATCGTCATCGAATTCCGGATCACACCCCTGACGGGAGCTGAACCGGATCCAGAATCGGTCATGAAATTCCCATTGCGGTTCGGCGGGCAATCAGAACAGGGCCAGTATCAGGTATTCGAACAGTATGACAGAAAACAGGAATCCAGACCCATTGCACGGAGTCACGCTCGCAATGATGTTGGAAAAACTTGTGGATAACTTCGGCTGGGAGGCATTGGGTCGGGCGATTCCGATCCGTTGCTTTAACCTCGATCCGAGTATCAAGTCGAGTCTGACATTCCTCCGCAAGACGCCTTGGGCACGTGCGAAAGTAGAAGCTCTTTATCTGGACTGCCTCGACGAGTTTGACGCGATCGAGAACGAGGAATCCCCGGAATGAACCTGTTCATCTGACAATGGCGAACGGTCATCAAGCGACGTGGGTAGCGTTCATGGTTTTTTGACCTGTAAATCGAGATAATGCTTCCGAATTGGTCAAAACATTCGAAATTGTTGTTTATTTTCCTCAGGTAACCGTATGCGAAACCTCTTTCTTTCCTGTGTCATCCTTTCACTTGTTCCAGTATCTCCGCTCGCGTTACAGGCCGATGACGCGGGTGCTCGCGCCATCATCGAATCGGCGCTTGAGCGAAACGGTGGCGAAAAGCGATTGGCAAAAGTGAAAGGGACAGCATCGAAGATCAAAGGGTCGGTGAATGTCAACGGTATCCCGATTCCGTTTACCGGTGAAATTGCCTCGCACGGGGGAACCAGACAGCGAATCGGTGTCTCGCTGTCCATTGATGGTCAGGCCATTGCTTTCGTCAGTGTTGTCAATCAGGGCGAAGGCTGGCGAAAGATCGTGGATAATACTGTCGAAATGACGGCCGATGAATTGACCGAAGCCAAGGCCAGCGCCTATTCCGTATACGTTCAAACGTTGATTCCACTGCGCGATAAGGCGTTCGAACTGACATCATTTGGTGAGCGTGAAGTCGCAGGAAGAAAAGTTGTCGGAATCACCGTTTCGCATGAAGGGCGTCGACCGATCAATCTCTTTTTCGATAAAGAGACGTATCGGCTGTTGCGATCCGAAGTGACCGTACGCGATGAAACAACATTCAAAGAAGTCCCGGAAGAGTCGACAATGAGTGACTTCAAGGAATTCGACGGTGTTCCAAGAGCAACGAAGATTACAGTCAAACGAAACGGCCAGTTGCACGCCGAAATTGAAGTCGAAGATTTCAAGACGACAGAGACTGTCGACGAGGCCCTCTTCGCAAAACCGTAATCTCCCTTCTTCGCAAACTGGAATTCGTCATGAACATGAGCGGATTTTACTGGTCGCTTGCAGCAGTGCTTTTGACTGTGTGCAGCCTGAACGGGAATGCGAACGCCGCGGAGCCCAAATGGAACTCGCTGACAGAAGCGATTGATCCCTCGAAACAGCAGATTGCCGGCCAGTGGACGAAGACGGCGAATGAACTGAGCGTAAAGGCCGCTCAGGGAACTCGAATTGCAATAGCATCGGCTCCTGCGGGAGAATACGATCTGCGAGCCACATTTACGCGACGGTCAGGCCAGCATTCCATTGGATTGGTTGTCGTTCACGCAGGGCGACAAGTGGTATTTGAAGTGGATGCCTGGGGAAGCCACTTGGCCGGGTTTCAGGATATCGGAGGCAAATCTATCCGGGAGAATGCGACTCGCCGGTCCGATGTG
>CAIWEX010001283.1 GCA_903911795.1 uncultured Schlesneria sp. | reverse complement strand
TTCCTGGCTCCCAGGCTGCTGGTATTCGATCTTTAATGTCGAAACATCCAAGTGCGAATCGGCGGCATTCCACGTCAACTGAACTTTGCCAGGACTCAATTGCTGAAGTGACAACTCCAGCAGAGGTGGCAACGTGTCCACGACGACAACCAACCCTGTTTCGTATTGTCCCGCAGGAGGGTGCAATTGGTTGCGACCGTCGAGCGTCTTTACGGCAAAACGGTATTCGCCATCGCCTGCTGCCTGATATTCGAAGCGAGCACTGTCTGGAGGAAGGGACTGAGACAATTCCCAGGTAGCCCCGCCGTCCTTGGAGACGTGCAACTGAAGTTCTTTCGCGTTCAGGCGTTGCAGTGCTGCTGGTTCAATCTTGAACGGAATACGAAAGCGGGTCTTGTTGGTGGCGATTGGTTGAGGAGCTGCAAGCGCAGGCCGATCCGCACCCAGCAGGCCAATCAGCATCAGTAGCGCCGTCCATCGGCCATCCATGCCGCATCTCCTCGAGACTCTTGCCAGTTTGAACAAGAGAGCTCGCCCCAACCACAGTCTCTGATTCAGGTTGCAGTGTTGCAGGCAATGCAGAACGAATCTGCTGATGCCTGAAATTCCTGGATGAACCGAATCTGACCCGTCGCGCAATGGTGACGTGCCGAGACACTTCTCTACCGTCGGTATCGACTAAATCGACCATGCGACTTGAATCGACCTGCGCGAGTGGGAGGGAGAAAGCATGCGGCGGTCACCAAAACCTGTCTTGCTGACCGCTGTACGCTGACCGCTGATCGCATCAATGCCCTTCGGGCGCATCCCCGATCTGCTGGGACAGATAAAGCTGGATTCCGATCTTCGAAATCAGGTCGATCTGCGATTCGAGCCAGTCGACGTGTTCTTCGGATTCCACGAGGATTGTTTCAAGGAGTTCTCGACTTCCACCGTCAACCTCTTCCAGACAAACCTGGATCGCGGCGTTGTAGGCGTGGACACCCTTCGTTTCCAGAACCAGGTCATTCTGAAGTTGCTCTTCGACGGTTGCACCGACGCGAATGACGTCATATCGAGCGATCTCGGGGACACCTTCCAGGAAGATGATCCGGTCGATCAGCTTTTCGGCGTGCTTCATTTCGCCGATGGATTCGTGGTAATGCTTGTCGGCCAGTTTGTTCAGGCCCCAGTTCCGGCACATCTTGGCCTGGACGAAATATTGATTGATCGCGGTTAATTCGATGGTCAACCCGGCGTTGAGGACATCGATCACTCGTTGCTTACCTTGCATCGCAGTCTCACTTTCAGAAAACAAGAAATTTTGGGCGAAGCGTTATTGTAGAAATGCTCGAACCCAGCGGGAAGGGAGGCGATCGTTCAGAACAACTCAATCGCCTTTTTGTATCTGGGAAACGGATACTGCGGACTCGTCATTCCTAGCCAAACTGCCGATTTCAGTGTCCCGACATTGCTCGGCGCGGGTCTCCCGACGTCTCCCGACCCCGCCGAAACCCTCGACCGAAGGTCTCCTCTTGTGCGCGGACCGTCGTATCTCGGACCGCAAGACCGTGACACCCGAAAGATGTCTTCAACTTGTCGGGGATTCACTCATCAATCCCAACGTGTTGTCATCCAGGTCCTTGAAGAAGGCCATCCACAAGTCGATCTCTCCGACCGTCGCGATGCGACGAGGTGGCGACGTGAAAACGACCCCAGATTTCGAGAGATCGTCGTACGTCTGTTGGATGTCATCAACACCGTAATAAACGATCGAAGCGGGATGATCAAACTCGGGAGATTCAGACTCAGCCAGCATCAGTCGGATGCCATCGCAGTTGAAGAATCCCATTCGTGGAACTTGAAACAGGAATTCCATTCCCAGAACATCGCGATAGAACTCGATCGCTCGTTCGGCATTTCGAACATTAACGGCGATCTGGCCAATCCGCGTCAGCTTGACACTGCCCGCCATTATTTCTTTTCTCCGGCAGGTCCGTCGATCACGACAAGTTTGTGATTCTCGACGTCGTACTGGTACTGCTTTCCGCCTGGTAGGACTGGCAACTTGATGTTATTGGCCTTGATGATCTTTTCCATGAACTCAGCCAAATCGGTCGGGTAACGCCCTTCCGTTGCCTGAAACAGATTGACCGCGTGTTCGATATGCGATTTTGAGATTTGTTCCAACATCGGACCGTAGGCCATCACAGGAGCCGTAATAGGGTTGGTGACGTCGGCACGAACCTTGGAATCACTGACGTTGGCTCCCGCTTTGGGATCGAATTCAGTGACGGTTTGCGTCGTTTTCCCAATAATGCTATCGGGTGACTTCTTTGTCTGCTCGTCGATCGATTTCATGCCGCAGCCAGCAAGACCGAGAACAAGCGTACAAGCGACCAATTTCTGCATGGGATATTCCTTGAAGTGATCTGAAATTGAGGATTTCCGTCAGCGTACCGAGGCCCCACGCGATTCGCCAGACGATTTCATTCACCAAATCTCATTCGCCAAATGATGTCAAGAGCCGAACAGGCGAGATGCCAGGGACGGCCATTTGAGATAGTCGGCAACGATGACATCGGCACCCGCTTGTATCAATCGAGTCCGCTTCCATTCTTCCACGCGACCGCTGCGATGTTCTTCATCCGTGGCACATCCAACAGCGATGCCTCCCAGTTGTTTGACATTTTCGATTTCGACGAACCCATCACCAAACCCAAGCAGTTCAGCTCCGCTCGACCCCGTCGCTTCCAGGACACCCTGCATTACTGCCAGTTTGGAAAACGTTCGAGGGTCCTCTCCTGGTCCAAAAATCCGTCCCTCAAAGTAGTGATCGATCCCCAGCATGGCTGCTTCCTGACGCACATTCTTGACGGCAGTTCCGCTGGCGAGCGTCAATTGCAATCCACGTGCGACGAGGTCATCCAGCAAGGCTCTCGCTCCAGGAACCAGCAAATCGTCCGTCGTAATTTCGCCTGATCGCAGCAAGTCGACACGACGTTCGGCCTTGGTTTCAAGTGCCCCGAGAAACTGTTGCTTGTAGTACTCTGCAGACTTTGGTTCACCGCCACGCTGCCGGGCCTCATTGACCAGGTAGTCCATCTGGTAAATCGTCGGGCGCCCATTCAGGTTCAGAACGAAATCGGTGACGTATGCCCTCAGGTCCGCCTCCGATTCAATCGTTCCTGGCAGTGGTATCAGGACCTGGACCATCTGGTCTACCATGATCTCCACCCAGCCGGATCGAATCAGACTCAAAGTTCCGTCAAAGTCCAGGACTGCCACACGCAGACGGCTTTCAGCAAGGATCGGTCGTACATACTCGGGCATCAGACGAGGTTTCCTGCAAATGAGGTCGCAGATATTGGTATTTGATGATTCGGCTCAGGCCCAATGTTGTTGAACCCACGAATAAGGAACTTTTGATTGGCATTTCCGGATTGATGCCAATCCGTGAAGCACGGAGTCGAATTGCGTCTATTCAATCCCACCTCTGCGACGGATAGCAAGGCTGGGACACGGATTAGATTCGATCGACAGAAATTCGAACCATCAAAGTGAGCACGGGGCGGACTTCGTGAGAGATACCTGATCGAAGTCAAATATGGAATCAGTGATTGCCGATCTCGCCCGACTTGGCCAGTTTGAGTGAAGTACGACTTGGCTCACGGCACAAGATCGCGCAGAATCTGGAGGAAACATCGGCGTTGCGGTTTACTCCGATAGCTGAAGCCTGAAATTGACTGCAATTCGCGAGGATCTCGCGCGATGGAACGACCTGGCTGAAACCGCTGCTCTTGAACAAGACCCCTGCTCCATGCAACGAATTTTGCTGAAATCCAAAATTCACCGCGCGACGGTGACAGATGCCCAACTCCATTACGAAGGAAGCGTGACAATTGATACGGACCTGATGCGGGCGGCCGACATTGTCGAGCACGAACAGGTCCAGATTTACGACGTCAACAATGGAAGCCGACTCACGACATACGCGATCCCGGGCCCGGCGGGAAGCGGCGTGATTTGTATCAATGGCGCTGCGGCTCACCTGGTCTCTCCCGGAGACCTCGTCATCATCTGCAGTTACGCGCAATTTGAGGAAATTGAATTGACGACGCACCGCCCCAAGATCGTGCTGGTGGATGCGGCGAATAAGCAGGCTCGGTGATCACAAGTACGTCAATTGGGCAAAGTTGAATGACACCAGTATGGCGCAACTGGCAATCCCGTCATTCTGCCTCTGAAGATCATGGTTCAGGAATCCCCAAATCGCGGCAGATTTTTCGAGCGAGAAAGTCATTAATCTCGCGATGGCGTGGAATCGCCGTCGTCTGACTGTTCACGGGATTGAAATACACGCTGTGCTTGCCACCTTCACGAAACAATCGACAGCCGCAAGATTCGACATGACGAACCAAATCCTGACGTTTCATGGTGTCGTCAGATCGAATGGCTCTCGCGAAACTTGCTGGCCGACCAAGGATCGCTCGGACAACTCACGATTCGCTTCAAGAACCAGTTGGACCGCCTCCTTCAAGTTCTCTCGAGTTTCCTTCAGAGTTTCTCCTTGCGTATTTGCACCCGGCAATTCCTCAACAAATGCAATGAAGCCTTCAGGGACCTGCATAAAAACTGCGGTCAATTGCATGACGTTGCTCCAGAACCGAGGCAAATGGTGAAACGATAGTATCGTACCAACGTTGTCACATATCGTCCAAAAGAATCCGGTTATCGAAACGTTGGTTCGCAGAGCGAACCACGACTATCTCAGGGCCGGCGGAGTGTAAAAGCCCACAAACCTCGAACAATCCGGCCGTCGTACTTTCGTTCTGCCCCCCAGTTTCGTAAAAGTGTCTGGCTTCGGCGAGTGAATTCTTTTCGACAGGGGCGGTGAATGGCGGTTGTCTGTTTTCGTGGAGTTTCGTTTGGCTTCGTCAGTCCCCCGTTGATTGACAAAGTGGATCTCTCAATTGAACGCGGGGAACGGATTGGACTGCTGGGCCGAAACGGCGCTGGAAAATCGACGCTGATGCGTTTGATTAGTGGCGACCTCGTTCAGGACGCAGGGGTTGTTGAACGCCAGGCTGGGACTCACATTGCTCGCCTGGAACAGGATGTTCCTGTTGGCCGGACCGGTACTGTGTTTGATGAAGTCGCCGCCGGACTGGGCGAAGTTGGCTTGGCGATTTCTGCGTTCAACCGACTGCATCAGTCAACCGACCCACTGACGGATGCAGAACGAGCCGAACTGGAACAGAAGTCGGCGATCCTGAATCCCGAAACAACATGGCAGTTCGAACACCGCGTCGATCAGGTTCTTGACCGGATGCAACTGAATCCGACACTCAAGTTCGATTCTCTTTCGTCCGGGATGAAACGCCGGGTCCTCCTGGCAAAAGCACTGGTCCTCGATCCTGGCGTTTTGCTGCTGGACGAACCGACAAACCATCTCGACATTGATGCCATCGCCTGGCTGGAAGAATTCCTGCTGAAGTTTCCCGGAACTCTGATCTTCATCACGCACGATCGCGTCTTCCTGCAAAAAGTTGCCACACGGATCGTCGAACTGGACCGCGGCAAGCTGTACGACTGGACCTGTGATTACGCCACATTCCTGGTGCGCAAGCAGGAAGCACTGTTGGCCGAGGAACAACAACAGGCGCTGTTTGACAAGAAACTGGCACAGGAAGAAATTTGGATTCGTCGCGGTGTGAAGGCGCGATGCGTTCGAAACGAAGGGCGAGTCCGCGCCCTTAAAAAGCTGCGAGAAGAACGACGCGAGCGGCGCGAAAAGGTCGGCAATGTCCAAGTGGAAATGCAGGAAGCGGAACGATCGGGTGCGCTGGTTATCAGTGCACGTGAAGTCGCTTATCAGTACGAAGCCACAGGGCGAACGATCGTACGTGAGCTGACCACGACAATCATGCGCGGCGACAAGGTGGGAATCATCGGCCCCAACGGCGCAGGAAAAACGACGCTCCTCAGGCTGTTGCTCGGTGAACTGAATCCCACCTCCGGCACTATTCGTCTGGGGACAAACCGCGAAGTCGCCTACTTCGACCAGTTGCGAGCTCAACTCGACGAAAACGAAACTGTTCAGGAAAACGTCGCTGCAGGCCAGACCGAAATCATGATCAACGGTCGCAAGCGTCACATTATCAGCTACCTCGAAGACTTTCTGTTCAGCCCGGAACGCTCACGCAGCCTGGTCCGATTTCTGTCGGGGGGAGAGCGAAATCGATTGCTATTGGCACGTCTCTTTTCCAAGCCTTCCAACGTTCTTGTTCTCGACGAACCGACGAATGATCTGGATGCCGAAACACTGGAACTGCTGGAAGAACTGCTGGTTGAATATCCTGGCACGGTTCTGCTGGTCAGCCACGACCGGGCGTTCCTGAATGAAGTCGTCACCAATACCCTCGTGTTTGAAGGGGACGGGGCCGTTAAGGATTATGTCGGCGGCTACGACGACTGGCTGTCACAGCGACAATCGGCAGCCAGTGCTGCATACGCGGCCGCCAAGACCGCCAAGAGCGATGCCGCAAAAACTGAGGCATCAAGACCACCGAACGCAACAAAGGCACGACGACTGAGCTTCAAGGAACAAAAGGAACTGGAGCAGTTGCCGAAGCAGATTGAACGACTGGAAGCCGAACAGGCGGAATTGCATGAGACGATGGCTCAACCGGGCTTTTATCAGAAGGATAAACTGACGATTTCTCAGGCGACCCAGCGAGTGCAGATTCTTCAGCACGAATTGACGGCTGCCTATGAACGATGGCAAATTCTGGAAGCACAGGCGGAATGATCCCGTCGAGGGCAATTTGCTCAACGACGATTTCGCAGGCAAGCCAAGAATTGATATCTCACAGAGACACGGAGGTTTATGAGGGCGAGTCCCGGACGACGGATTGGCGCGCTGTGGCCTTTCTCAGCGAACTCCGCGCCCTCTGCGTTTCAAAGATTCCGTGGTCGCGCATTGAGCGAGCGTCACCAATAAGAAGGGAACGCAGAGACGCAAAGGCGCAAGGTCGCAAAGGAATTGATCTTTTGACACTTTTCCCATGCGCCTCTGCGTTTCCATTCTTTCGGATTTCAGATTCGACTGGTCGCCTCCAACGTCCTGCCCTACTCCATTGCGTTTATAGAGTTACTTTTGAAACGCAGAGAGCGCAGAGGACGCTGTGGTAAATGCCAGTCGCAATCATCTTCACAGTCTTTACCTCTGTGTCTCCGTGCCTCTGTGAGAACCTACAATGCTGAGTCGAATTGCAATCTGATTCACAAAAGTATCGGCTACTTTGTCGGTTCCGCGAGTTCTTCGATAAAGGCGTCTCCGAACCAGGCTGGACCACCTTCGGCAACGAGGTGAAACTGGGGGCGCTCACCCAGTTTGGAAACCCCCAACGTACCGATCAGTTTTTCGTCGACGTAGAATCGCCAATCCGACAGATCACGTTCCAGTCGCAATTCGTGCAGTTGTTCAGCACCGACATCGAAAACGCGGGCTTCTCCCCTGGGCTCGAAATCGCCACGTGAACCGGTTCGATGGCCCAGTGAGACACGATCGAGAGTCATGCGTGCGACGTCACGAGCCCCGGCTTTATCAACATTGAAATGAAGTTCTACGGCAGTTGCTTCATGTAGCCGTGCGGTGACCGTCAGCCGGTAATAAACGACTCGCGCCGGCTTTCCATCGATCACCCTGGCGATCCCGCGAATGATCTCACCGCTTGTTCCGGCGATCACGGTTCCGCCTTCGTCGTCGGTCTCAAGAGCCCATGTCCCCGAATCGGGGCGCCACCCATCGAGAGATGTTCCATCCAGCAAGTTGGCTGTCCATCCGGTCGGCTTCAACGATGACGCCGCATTTGCAACGACCGATGGTTTCTTCACGAAGAACTGTCGAACACCAAATCCACCGACTGTCAAAACAATGATGACGATGACGGTCAGCAAGGCGTCCTTCCACGGATGGTGTGTTGCGCCCGACTGACGATCGATCTCAATTGTTGTTTCTATCCCGCGGGGAATCGGAATCGTCGGGTTGGTACTCCCTGAAGTCATGACAGGCAATGCGTCAATTCGATCCAGCAGTTCGGCATAACTTCCAATTCGATGCTGGGGATTCGTAACGAGTAACATCTCGACGAGTTCAACAGTCGGTCGCGATAACCCGGGGCGAATTTCATCCAGCGATGGCAGTTCTGCACCCAGTTTTCGAGCGATAATTTGGGGCAGTGACATACCATCGAACGGAGCGCGGCCCGCTAGCAGGTGAAAGGCTGTTGCGCCCAGCGAATACAGGTCTGCCCGGTGGTCGACAATTCCCCCCGCGTTCAATTGCTCAGGAGCCATATAATGAGGGCTTCCCAGCGTCGATTGTTCGGCCGTCAGCCGCGTACGATCACTGACTTCAGCCGAAAGAAAAGCCAGGCCGAAGTCCGCAATCTTGACCATCGGCACTCCTGGTGGAAGGGGAAAACCTTTCGGGGGTGTCACCAGCAGCAGATTGGCAGGCTTGATGTCTCGATGAACAATTCCCTCTTCGGCCGCGTGAGACAATCCCGACGCTGCCTGGCGAATCAGCATCCAGACCTGGCGTTCCTCCAGCGGATGAAGCCGTTTCAAATAGCGTTCGGCATCCTCACCCTCGACGTATTCCATCGCAAAGTACAATCGCCCCGCATGCTTTCCAAAATCGAAAGCGGTGATAATGTGTGGATGAATCAGCCGAGCAACTGTCTGTGCTTCCTGTTCGAAGCGGGCCAGCACTGCGGGATTGTCTGCATGGCCGACAAGAACCATTTTCAGGGCGACAATCCGATCTAAGGCAACCTGGCGAGCCCGGTAAACGACTCCCATCCCACCTCGACCGAGGACCGATTGAATCTCGTATCCTGGGACTGCGTCCACGGGATGCCTGAGAGTCTCGATGATCTCAATATCCAGCGGCGTCAGCAGTCCGCGCTGCAGTGCGAGCGTCGAGCCTTCTACCTGCCGGTTCGTCGCTTCCAGTTGCAGTTCGCGCAGCGTCTCAAGCGGCAGCATCCCTTGCCGTCCGGCGATTTCGAAGAATTCGCGAGTTGTTTCAAGTGACATGGTTTGCGGCTGCAGCGTGAAAGGTTCCGAAAGTGATCAGCCGCCTGCAGCTTTGTTGAGTCGATCCAGTTGCGACAGGATCGCCTTGACCGACGGGCGATCTGGCAACGTATTTCCCACATACGCAAACTGAACTTTGCCATCTTTGTCGAAGATGTAGGTCGCGGGTTTGGAGAGATCTTTTCGAATTCCCATCGCTTCAACACTCTTCAATTCAATATCGAGCAGCAATGGAAACGGGACCTTTGTTGATGCCGCCGGAAGCATACTGACGGCTCGTTGGACGAATTCATCGAGTCGCCCTTCCTGACCCGGTCGTTCCAAAGGGTAAACGACCAGAACTTCTGCCTTCCGTTCCTTGATCTCGGGATAGTTGGCGATCAATCGCGAGGTCTGTGTGGCGCAATACGGGCAGATTGACCCCGAATATCCACGCGTAACGACCAGGACCAGCGACTGCTTCCCCAGATAATCCGATAGACTGACCGACTTGCCATCTTTGTCTGTAAACGTCAGCTTGGTGAAGTCGGCTGTGGCCTCAGAGTTTGTGGCCACTTCGTCCAGAAACTGAATTGTGTCGACGGAGTATGCGTTTTTGTACGGATCTGGCGCAGAAGTCCCGCATCCTGCAGACAAGATCAACAGTGACAATAGTAATCTGGACATGAACCATTTCCATTCAGGAAGTGAGAATCGTTCGGGAGAGCAGGGAAAGAATAGCGATCTTGTTGTGACAACGGTACTTTCGGACAAGATGATCGCGGAATGAGGAACAGGGCTGATGGTTTTTCTGAATCGAATTTACACCAAGACAGGCGATACGGGCGAGACATCACTGGGAGACGGTTGCCGCGTCCCCAAGACGGATTTGAGAATTTCCGCATATGGGGGCGTTGACGAACTCAACTCGATCCTGGGAATCACCATTGCGTCAGGCCTGACGAGCGACCTGGCAGCTCACCTGTTCCGAATCCAGAACGATCTGTTTGATCTTGGAGCTGATTTATGTGTCCCCGAATCAGATTCGCCTCCCAAATATCCACCGCTTCGAGTGACTGGCGCTCAGGTTGAACAGCTTGAAAAGTGGATCGACGCCGCAAATGAACAGCTTGAGCCATTGACGAGTTTCATTCTGCCTGGCGGATCGCTGGCGGCCGCACACCTGCACCTGGCTCGCACTGTCTGCCGTCGCGTCGAAATCGGGGTTCTGGAACTTGCGGCTCGGGACCCTATTAATCCCCAGGTCATCATCTACCTGAATCGATTGTCGGACCTGCTGTTCGTCTACGCACGTGTCGCGAATCAGAATGGTCGTGATGACGTACTTTGGGTTCCCGGTGCCAATCGTGGTCAATAAGCAATCGCAAACGGAAAGGTCCTGTCGATGTTTGGCTGGTTTGCTCCAACATGCCCCGCTGATCTCATCTCCAAGGTCTGGGTTGAACGGCGACTGTCCTGGCTGATCGAGCGATTCGGATCAGATCGAATTCTGAATGCTCCGCGTGTGCTGCCGACGCACGAATTCTTTCCCGAGCCGTACAACGGTACACCGGAAGAAATGCCGGTCTTGTTTGCCCGAGTCTGCAAGTTCATGGGGGCCGATCCGAGGCGATTTCATTTGGAGCGATTTTCAGAAAGCGAACGACCAGACGCTCAGGGATTGTATTACGAAGCCGAACAAGGCTTACCAACCGTCAGTATCAAGGAGGAAATTCTGCCGGACCAGGAGAGCGTGATTGCTGTCATGGCTCACGAAATCGCGCACGACCTGTTACTTGGCTCGAAACTACTCAATGGCGACGAAGAAGATCATGAACAGTTGACCGACC
>CAIWEX010001282.1 GCA_903911795.1 uncultured Schlesneria sp. | reverse complement strand
CGGCGCTCGATGCAGAAGTCAAGACGTTGGAAGCGGCCGAAGCAGAAGCGAAGAAGACACCTGAAAGCCCGGAAAAGAAAGCCATCATCGATGCTGCGACCAAAAGCCTGAACGAAGCCCGACAACGTCACAAAGCCGCGGCCAATGAAGCACCACTTGTCGCCAATGCCTACGCCGTGGCTGAAGGAACCGCGGCCAATACCAAGATGCAACTGCGTGGTGATCCTAAGCGTCTGGGCAATGAAGTTCCCCGGCATTTTCCGGCAATTCTTGGCGGTCAGGAACTGCCCAAAGAGGCAAATGGCAGCGGCCGGTTACAACTCGCCGAGTGGCTCGTCGATCCACAAAATCCATTGACGGCTCGAGTCATGGTGAATCGCATCTGGCAGTACCATTTTGGCCGTGGGATTGTGGCAACTCCGAATGATTTCGGTTTGCGAGGCCAATTACCGACGCATCCCGAATTGCTCGATTATTTAGCTAGTCGGTTCGTGAAGCAGGGCTGGTCCGTCAAGTCAATGCATCGACTGATCCTGCTGTCGCAGACCTGGCAGCTTTCCATCGCCACGCCCGCAGACCCTGCCGGTGTCAACGCGAAGAATCGGGACCTCGATCCGAATAACGATCTGTACTGGCACTTCAATCGATTTCGACTGGACGCCGAATCGATTCGAGATTCGCAGTTGTTTGTTGGCGGCGAACTCGATGAATCACCCGGCGGTGTGCATCCGTTCCCTGCGCAGCACACATGGGGATGGACTCAGCACAATCCATTTGTTGCCAATTACGAGTCCCGCCGTCGCAGCATCTACCTGATGCAGCAGCGACTGAAAAAGAATCCCTATCTGGCCCTGTTTGATGGAGCCGATCCCAGTTCCAGTACCGGAGTCCGCCTCCCCAGCACAACACCGTTACAAGCTTTGTTTGCGATGAATGATCCGCTGGCACATGGACAGTCGACAAAATTTGCGCAACGAATCATGGCATCGAGTTCCGAAGATCAACTGCGGATCAATGCGGCCTATCAGTTGGCCTTCAGTCGTCCCGCACTGCCCGAAGAACAACAGGAATGCCTGGAATTTCTGACCAGATACCGAACGCGACTCGTCGATCTGAAGAGCCCCGCAGATCAGGCTGAGATCAAAGCCTGGTCCGCATTGGCCCGGTCACTGATGGGATCCAACGAATTCATCTACGTCGATTGAAGAGTGCTTGAACAAGTCGCTTTCAAACTTCTCAGCTACCCGCTTTGTGACACGTCACGAAAAGGTTTTCCGATGCCGAACGAATCTTGTCCTTGCACACGTCGATCGCTGATTTCGTCACTCGTCGGTGGTTCCGTGCTGTTACCGGGGATCATTTCCGAATTGCTGGCAGAATCCGCCGCCCCTGAGGTGAATCCTCTGGCGCCACGAGCACCACATTTCCCCGCGCGTGCCAAGCGGGTGATCTTCATGAACATGAGCGGCGGGGTCTCGCACGTTGATTCGTTTGATTACAAGCCCAAGCTGTTTGCCGATCACAACCAGTCATATCACGTCCCCGCCAAAATGCTGGAGGCGTTTGCACTGAATAACCGCGTGGTCGAAAAGTATTTCAAGCGACCCGACTGGCAGTTCAAACAGCGAGGTGAGTCGGGACTCTGGATCAGTGACCTGTTCCCTCATATCGCCGAATGCGCCGATGATATCTGCCTGGTACGATCGATGCGCAATGACCACGCCGATCATTTCCAGGCAACGCTGGGGATTCACACAGGTTCGGTGACATTTGCCCGCCCCAGTATCGGGTCCTGGGTCAGCCACGGATTGGGGACGATCAATCAGAATCTGCCATCGTTTATTGTCCTGGCACCACTGACTCCGTACGCCGGTGGTCAGGTCTGGGCGTCTGACTTCCTGCCCGGCTGTCATCAGGGGACGCCTGTCACTCCCGGAGCAGAACCAATAGCGAATATCCAGCGGCGTCAGTCCGATTCTACACTGCAGGAACTGGAACTGGGGCTGACTCAGGCGTTCAATCGTCGACATCTCTCCGGACGGGCCGACGATTCGAATCTGGCGGCACGTATCAAGTCGTTCGAGACCGCTTTCGGAATGCAATCTGCCGCCCCTGAAGCGTTTGATCTTTCGAGCGAGACAGACGCCACACTGCAACTGTATGGGCTTCCCCGAGGAAGTACAAAAGGCTTTGCGTGGCAGTGTCTGATGGCGCGCCGTCTGGCCGAACGAGGGGTTCGATTTATCGAACTGATCGATACTGGTGCTTCCAACAACTGGGACGCGCACGGCGACATGGCGACTCACGGCCCACTGGCGAAAAACGTCGACCAGCCCGTCGCAGGCTTGCTGAGGGATCTCAAGTCCCGTGGAATGCTGGATGACACGCTGGTCGTCTTCACGACCGAGTTTGGACGAACTCCGTTCAACACTGGTAAGGATGCGAAGGGACGCGAGCATCACGCAGAAGCCTTCACGTCCTGGATGGCAGGGGGAGGAGTCAAAGGTGGATTCAGCTATGGTGAAAGCGATGACCATGGCTGCGCAGTGGCATCAAATGAAGTCCACATCCACGACTTCCACGCCACGATCTTGCATCTGCTGGGATTGGACCACGAACGTCTCACCTACCGCCACGCTGGCCGCGATTTCCGCCTGACGGACATCGCAGGTGAAGTCGTACATGAAGTACTGGCATGAACGACAAAGTCGCCATTATCGCTCCGAGAAGTCAGCCGGGCGAAGCGTAATTGCGGATCTCATCATTCCTGCTGAGTGGCACTCAACGCGGGTAACGATATTTGTCGCTGAAATCGCGAGGTTCGAAGTCGTTGCCCGCGGCCGGTACCAGTTGTTCCAAGTGGCCTATTATCTTGATCGCGAAGCGATCCCAGAACGTAGTTCCCCCGCACCTTGGGGTGCATACGTAGGGGAGACGGAGACAACGATGGGCGAGTTCTTTCGGGGGTGGCGACGAAAGGTGGGGTGCGTCACTCTGATGATGGCGCTTGTTCTTGTGGTTGGGAGGATGCGGAGCCTTCTCTGGGAAGACGAAATCCCCCTTCCCAGCATTTATATAATCCCACCCATGATGATAATCGCACCAACAATGCATTGGATCATCTCGTCTGACAACATGCTCCAATACTGGAAACTGCCGCCGGACTACTACACATCCTTGAGGCCCGTGGAACCGAGAATGTTCTTCTGTATCCCCTACGGGTCCATCGCCGTTCCCCTGACGCTGCTCTCCGCATATCTGATTCTCTGGAAGCCGCGAAAGGGAGGGACGTATCAAAGTGTGAGCAGTCCGTGCGAGCAACCAAACCCAAAGAAGTCCATTGAATTCGATATTTTCTGTGGATTGACGGAGTTGAGTCCCACCCAACCGCAAAAGGTCAACGACGAAGGACGGATGGAAAGGAATTGACTTCGGAAACACGCAGGTGAAAGATTGATATTCGGGTGCTTCCTCAAAACTGGTGCGCCCCGCCACAACGCCACAACGCCGATCCATCTCGAAAAGCAATCATGGCGATGGCAACAACTTCTCCAATGCATCGCAGGCATTTGACACGCCGTTCTCACGGCGTACGGCTTCTCCAATCCTTGCAGCCGTTCGAGCGTATCGCTCATCATTCAAAAGGATTTGAAGTTCCCGGACCAGGTTCTCGGCGGTATATCGCTTCCTCAACAGCTTGCGCCCAATGCCAAGTCGAGTCACACGCGCCGCGTTGTCAAACTGATCGTGAGCCTGGGGCATAATCAGCATCGGAACACCGGATTGCATCGCGAGTGCGGTCGTGCCGACTCCACCGATATGGACAATCAAAGATGCTCTGGGAAACAACGGAGCAAATGGAACATACTCACACGCGATGACACTCTCGGGCAACGACGTGGGTCTATTACCTGGTTCCTTTCCAACGATCAGGACGGCCCGCTGTCCGAGTTTCTCTGCCGCGGCAGCGCTGCAATTGTAGAACGAACCCGCATTCAGTACCCCAGATGAGCCAAGAGTGAAAACGATTGGCGGGGGACCTTCATCCAGGAACTGCCTGAGTTCGGGCGACATTCCGGCCTGATCATCCGTGTCAAAAAATGGAAAGCCGCTCACGATCGAGTTCGCAGGCCAGTCAGACTGCTTCTGTGCAAACTCGGGCGAAAACATCGCCAGAACGAGAGCTGGCGATTGCGATCCTTCGAACAGCGGATTGTTCGAGGTGCGAGGCAGTCCCAGTTCGGCTCGCAACCGATGCCACGGTCTGGCTAGCCCCGCACAACTCTTCTTTGCCAGCCAGAACACGAGCTTGTGAAACGCAGGACCCAGGAAGCGGACTTTCGACAGGTAGCGTGCCTGTGCCAAAATCGGCGGATCATAAGCAGAGAAAAGGCCGACTGGGTGAAGATAAGTGCTGGCCCACGCGATTCCGGTTTTCTCTGCTACCAGCGGAGCTGTGTACGTGAGCATATGGGAGACCAGCAAGTCAGCCCCCTGCACGGCGGCTGTCAGGTCAACGTACGAATCCCTGAGGAAGGGCATCAACATGTTCTTGATGATGTGCTCGGTTCCAGACCGAGAGTCCATCATGGATTTCATGACCCCATGATCGCCGTCCAGATCAGGAGCATCAGGTCGGATTGCATGAAATCCGATTCCATGCCGTTCAATCTTTTCACGGTAGCGGTTGGCCGTCGCAATAGCCACATCATGCCCGCGCGCTTTCAGCCCGCGTGCCAACGCAATATACGGATACAGGTCTCCCAGTGTTCCGTATGTCGTAATGACAATCCGTCGGGCCATGCCCGATCCCTTTGTCTCTAATTTGATGTGAAATCAAGCCAAACTACGCGATTTCCTCAAGAAATTATCGACGTTCAGAGGAGCGTAGAAGCAGTTTTTTTAGCAAAACTGGTTTTTTGGGCTGTGATTCGTCCCACGCCGGCTCCGCATTGGTTTCCAGTCGCCGGTGGCCGCAGGGGGAGCCCGGTTGCTGCTTCGGCTACCGGGTTCGCAACGCGACGAGAAGCGTACAATCCGGCTCACATCATTTTAAAACTTCTTGTGACTTCGTCACCTTGGTAGGCTCAAAGCAGCCAAACCGGGCCACCCAGCGAACAATCTGAATGACAGGCACGTGAAAGATTGGTATCCGGGGGCTTCCGCAAAGCCGGTGCGCCCCCGCCACCCGACCCGGATTGACAATCCAGTAGCGGCGGTCGTTTCGGCGGCTGCAGCAACAATGACAGCAGACTGTCACGCGAGATATTGTTGAAAGTCGTGTTCGGTGAAGAAAGGAAATAGGCGGCGTCTCAGTACCGATGCCTAAACGGACCCCATGACACCGTACTTCGAGTCGTGTAAAATGAAGGTCAATTGCGACGAGCGGCTGCGACTGAATGTGCAAACGATCAATCAAAAAAACGCGACGTTGAAGCTCATTGGATGAAAGAAATAACGTAGATTCGGAGCTTCACTGCCATGACCCTCGATGCTGACATCAAAGATCGCATTAAGTCGGATTTTCAAGATTCCGAAGCATTAACAGCAATCGAAGAACTGACCGCAAGTAAAAATTCTGGCCGCGTCGCCCGATGCATCGTCATTGCTTCGATGGGATCGCTGCAAAAGTTGCGTGAACTTATCGAGTTAGCCGAAGCTGACTTTCGAGACGCTATCCTCGCCGGGGAATATGACTCATGTATGCGTCCGATACGTGATCTTTGCGTTTCGTTTCTGATCGCGTCGCCTGCAGACTTCTGGATTAGCGAGGCAGCCAGAACACTTTATGGACGTGGTTTTATCCTCACCGCTCTCAAATCCATTCCCGCGACTGTCGGCCCGTTCAATTTCACCTGTGACCAAAGTGAAGGATGGGCAATATTTTCAAATGGTAATGATGCAATCATAATCAAAAAGTCAAATCGACAATGGTCAGTCACTGCGGACGGTGACATCTGCAAATACGGTCTGGATCGAACGTTCGATGACGAGGAGCGATTCAGAATCCAAATGGATTATTATCTGTCGCTCAGGCAATGCTGAAAAACAATTGGGTCACAATGCGCTTTTCAGATTTGCGAGGACTTTTGCACATTGAAGATGAGATAATAGACCTCGCCACTGGAGTCATCGCGGCAACGCGAATTCGGCGGTGTGGATTGAGTTCGGCATTTGGATACGCGTTTATTTGGTCGAGTGGATGCGTCTGGAATTGCACAAATTGGCGATGGTCAATGAACGCCAGTTCATCAAGGATGTTCAGGGCTTTTCCTGTCTTCTTCACCAATAATTCGTTTCAAAACGTCTGTATTCTTGATAGGAAAGCAGCGTAACGTCTCGCTGAGACATCGCAAAACACGAGCGAGTTGGGGCTTCTATTTCTTGCCGAATCCCGACTGTGGCCAATATATTTCAGGCTGGTTCGAACTCAACGAACCGGTTCTGTCGATGAGGATCCATGAAAGTTGCCTGACACCATCCACACGGTTTCGCATTGGGTCAGTCACGACAGCTCAGTTGTTTTCTGCGATTTCCAGCTCGGGCCAGTCCAGATGGTTGATGTCGATTGGGGTGTTCGTTGCGCAGGGGAGCATACGCCCGATCCCGAATGTGCTGACCGGACCGGACCGGTAGCGGGAAGTCGTTGCTACCACCCGGCTGGGTGAGGGGGCAGGAGCGAAGCGGATGGGCGGGCCCGGTCACATCAAGGATTCCGGGCCTTCCGCAAAGTCTTCATACCCGGCCACCCCGCCGTCCTGACCCGTTTGACTAATGCTCACCGTGGCCGCTCTGCGGCTGCCAGGCGTGATTGCAGCAGGGGGGGCAGAAGGTTTACTACGTTCGCATTAAGCGAGGGGAAAAAGCCTACGGCTCAACGAAGCTCGGGGTACTCGGCTCCGACGTGAGAGTGATTTGTTCATGAGTCAATTCTGCTACAGAACGGGTACCGCTGATAGTACCGAACTGAATGTGTGTTCGTTCGCCATTGCAGCGAAAGTATGCGCTGCTGCGGAAGGAGTTGAATATTTTTCAGTCAACTTCATCCTGCATGAGAAATCTCGTTCGTGCGAATTTGATTTGCGAACGAATGAAGGCTAACTTGCCCCTGCATTCAAATCCTCAAGAATTCAAGGGAGCTCGGAATCATGGCAAAAGACACGACATCACTCAGCTTGGCAGACTTGGAAAAGTTGATGACGGAACGCCAGGCCCAAGTGGAAACGCTGTTGAAGAAGCGGGAGCAACTGGCAGGGGAAATCGAATTGCTTGATCTCGAGATCAAAGATTTCCTGACGGGCGGTACTGTTGGCCGGAGAGGCAAACGCCCCAAGAACGCTGCTCCGCTGCGAACAGTGATGCTGGAAGTTCTGGCAGCGAACAAGAAAGGAAGAT
>CAIWEX010001281.1 GCA_903911795.1 uncultured Schlesneria sp. | reverse complement strand
TGAGTACAACATAGGGAGGCATCTGCCGGTACTGAGCAGTTCGCTTGCGAGCGATGATGGAAGCCAGTGCTGGAAACTTATCGGCTTCGCGATTGATTCGTGGTTCCGCAGCCAAATTCGCCGTCTGCATCACCATGTTGGGTTCATGGTTTGAGAACCGGCAATCGACCGAGCGAATCACGGTCATCTGATCCATCATCGCAGCCTGCTTCGGCAGGTACTCGCAGAACTGCGCTCCGGGCAATGCCGTCGAAATGACACCAAATGGACCGCGAATTTCCGTGGGAGCATTCGGTTTGACATCCCACGTATCAATCTGACTGGGGCCGCCTGTCATCCAGATCAGGATGACGCTCTTCTGTCGAATGCCACCAAGGTCTTCTTTCGCGGACAGCAGCTTTGGCAGCGACAATCCCGCCAGTCCAGCGAGGCTGGCTTTGAGCATGCTGCGCCGACCAACCACTGTCAGCCCTTCACGCTCATGCCCATGCAGGTGAGAGAAAGGATGCTGGTTCAAATGGGAATGATTGCTCGCCATCCATCACGCTCCTGTTTGCGACTGCCAACGGCGATAGGATACCGTAGCGGAACGCGGTGGCGAAGGCCATTCAACGCAGGTAATTGGCATCATAGGATGTCGTTGCTCTCAGCCGGGCGGCCGGCCGGAGCAACGCTCTGCTGGCGGGTAGCTGGACAGTTGTGCCCCCCCGGACCACTAGGCAGACCAGGCGAACCCGATAGTAATCTCTTCAGCAGGTCGTGATTGCAATATTGATTTCCACTGGACTTGCCCCAGAGGTACTAATGAATCATCTTGATCTGAAGCCAGACCTCCGCCCGGACTGCTCCATCAACATCGGATTGACCATGAATCCACTTCGCGCTTCCGTCCTATTGCTCATTTTGCTCTTTATCGTTTTCGGGGTCAGCCTTGCAGCTACGGTGACACTGCTGCCAGAACAGGTGGCCACCCATTTTGACGCTGCGGGTGTTCCCAACGGATGGATGAGCCGGACGTCACATCTGATCTTTATCTCGCTGTTCGGTATCGGATTTCCCCTGCTGATCATCGGGATCTGCTGGAGTGTCAGATTTGTCTCACCCGTGACAATCAATATTCCTCACCGTGATTACTGGCTCGCCGAAGAACGGCGGATCGAGTCTGTCGACTTTGTCTTTCGGCATTCGATCTGGCTGGGCTGTCTTGGCATCGCATTCATTACAGGCCTGCACTGGGCCATGGTGCTGGCCAACCGCCAGCAGCCGCCGCACCTGTCGACAGCAATGGCTTTGGGAGTGACTGGTGGATTTTTGGCAGGGGTGATCGTCTGGGTCATCTTCTTATACCGACGATTCCCGGCTCCACCAGCAGACTACAAAAAGCCGCCTGCGGAACCCGACGGAGGTGGCGTCACTGCGGCCGCCATCGTGATCAGCCTGATGTTTGGGACAGACGCACCAGCCCAACAACCAGCGATCATTGCGGTGGAAGGCCAGCCACTGGCCGCAAATGTGACTCGCGTCCTGGAATCGTATCAGACGCTGGGATCGCCTTTCCCGAAGGAGCTTTCAGACCCGTTGAAAGAAGCAGCACAGGCTCGTGATTCCGAGCAGATGCAAAAGCTGCTGGACCCGCAGGTCTTGTTCACCGTCCATATCAATCCCGAATCTCGCGTGAAAGTTCAACGCGGACCTGCGAGAGCCGAACTTCAACAGTTTGGATTCACGCCGGTTCTCGTCAAGATCCTCAATGACAGCACTGTCACGAAGCGTCTGCGGATGTTGAGTCCTCAATCCGGCGCTGTTTATGCAGGAGTCGCCAAGCTCAGCATGCAGCGCCAGCAATCGCTGGAATTGATGTCTAATGAAAATACGTCCCGGTCGACGGAACGATTCCTGTCAGTCGCCATGCACGATCAGCCGCCGATGCTGGATCGACTGAGCGGCCTGGAGGTTGAGTACGCGATCGGACTGGTCCTTTCGACAGAGACGGGAAAACGCGACGCGACCATCGGATTTGATCTGGGTGACAGTGAACAGGATCTGGGATCTCGTGGTGAAACGGCTGTTCTATTCAACGTCAGTCCAGCAATTCCCGTTCGATTGTCCGTGCTCGACGATGACGGCACCCCAGCGACCGCTGCACTGGTGATTCGCGACAAGCAGGGAAGGATCTTTCCACCACAAGCGAAGCGGCTTGCTCCCGATTTCTTTTTCCAGCCACAGATCTATCGCGCGGATGGGGAAACCGTTCTGTTGCCTCCGGGCGAATTCACCATTCAGTCGGGTCGCGGCCCCGAATATTGGGTCCGCACCTCAAACTGGCTCGTTGAACCCACCGGAAAAATCCGGCGAAGCTCGTCTGATGCGACGGCCAACGCTCAGGCCGCAGCGTCCGATTCAAACTCCATCGAGGTTTTGTTGGAGCGTTGGGTCAATCCTCACAAGTCTGGCTTCTACTCAGGAGACCATCACATACATGCTGCGGGGTGTGCTCACTACACTTCTCCGACGGAAGGGGTCATGCCCGAAGACATGCTGCGACAGGTGAAAGGGGAAGCTCTGAATGTTGGTTGTGTGCTGACTTGGGGCCCCTGCTATCGATTCCAGCGACAGTTCTTTGGACCACGCCCTCATTCACTGAGCGAACCGCTGACGTTGCTCAAGTACGATCTGGAAATCAGTGGCTTCGGTTCACAGGCACTGGGGCATGTCTGTCTGCTCAACCTTCAGGATCAGACGTATCCCGGTTCTGACGGGACCGAGACGAAAGGCTGGCCGCTGTGGACGACGCCCGTGATGCGCTGGGCTAAGAAGCAAGGAGGAGTCACCGGCTACGCACATTCTGCAAGCGGCCTGGCGATTGAACCGGTCCCTGCAGCGAAGAGATTACTCGCCCGATGCGATGTCGACGGAAACGGCAAGGTCTCCCCTGCCGAGGCGAGCAGCACATTACTCCCGGAACCATTTGCTTCAATCGATCGTAATAGTGACGGCATGATTGATCTGGCGGAATTGACTGAGAGCCACAATCGCGTGTCGGATCAACTTCCGAACCTGGCGATTCCGGAAATGAATGGTGTCGGTGCGATGGAAATCTG
>CAIWEX010001280.1 GCA_903911795.1 uncultured Schlesneria sp. | reverse complement strand
CTCAACGATCCCGTCTATATCGAAGCGGCACAGGCGCTGGCTCGAAAGATCGTTGCCAGCGGCGGAGCAACACCGGCGGACCGTGCACGCTACGGTTTCCGCACGACATTGGCCCGGCCACCTCAGGAAGCGGAGCTGGCCCGTCTGGTCACTCTATACGAACAGTCACTGGCAAAATTCAGCCAGAACGCTGCAGAAGCGAAACGACTGGCAACCGATCCGCTGGGGCCCGAACCTGCCGGAACCAACGTCGCAGAACTGGCCGCATGGACGGTCGTCAGTAATGTCCTGCTCAATCTGGATGAGACTTTGATGAAACGCTAATGACTGTCGCATCCACCAGGATGCTATGTTCCTTCAACCACTGCCTGGTATTTGCACTTTTGAGGATCGACTCTTGACGTCATGCCGAGCTTCATGGAACACCGCAAATCGACGGGAGTTCCTGCGCGCCGGGTTGACCGGATTCAGCACACTGGCACTCAGCGATGTGCTGCGACTGCGTGCTCAAGCGGAACCTGAACGCGTCGCCCAAAGTGATCGCCCGGCAGTGATCCTCGTCTGGTTGCGAGGCGGGGCCAGCCATCTGGAAACGTTTGATCCGAAACCAGAAGCGGGTTCGGAATTTCGCGGCCCGTACGCCCCGATTTCCACGAACGTTCCCGGAATTCAGATCTCGGAGTTGCTACCACGACTTGCAAAAATTGCCGACAAATATGCGTTACTGCGTTCGATCGCTCACGATGGCGGAGGTCACCCCGCGGGTTCATTGCAGATCCTGGCAGGGGATCGGGATCCTCAAGACAAGCTCCACCCGATTCTTCCCGACTGGATGTCGGTTGCGAATCATCTCCTGACAGACTCACGGCGAGCGATTCCCAGTTATGTTGCGGTCAATCCCGTCGATAACTACGACAACTTCACGATTGCCGGATCGACATACCTCGGCCCGTCTCGCGATCCGTTCCGAATTTTTGGAGATCCCAGTTCGCCGCAGTTCAGTGTCCCCAATGTCGGGCTCAAGGACGGACGACAATTGGAGGTGCTGGCGTCTCGCATTTCTCTCAAGACCGGCCTGGATCGACTACTTCGAACCACTGACCAGTCGGGAATGATGAATGCCGTTGATCGCTTCGACGAACAGGCTTTGAATCTGTTGACGAGTCCCACGGCACGCGGTGCATTTGATTTGACTCAGGAATCCGATGCCATACGTGAACGCTACGGCCGGAACCAATGGGGACAGCAGTGTCTGATGGCGCGCCGGCTGGTTGAAGCGGGAGTTGATGTTGTCGCCACCGAATTTGACGGCGAACTTTGCGGACGCGTTGCGAACTGGGATGACCATGCCGTCAATCAGCATGTGTTCGATGCCATGAAATTTCGTGCACCGACGTTCGATCAGGCTGTCTCAGCACTTGTCGAAGATGTCTATGCGCGCGGACTGGATCGTCGAGTGCTGGTGATCGTCACAGGTGAATTTGGTCGCACGCCACGGATTTCCTATGTTGCCAGCAGCGGCGGCGGGGTAGCCAGCGCCCCAGCGGGGACAGTTCAACCGGGCCGCGATCACTGGCCACGTGCGAACTCGATGCTCTTCGCAGGGGGTGGCATCCGAACCGGCCAAGTCATCGGAGCGACCGACAAGCGAGGAGAAGATCCCATCGCCCGGCGTGTCGGCCCCGGCGACTTCCTGGCCACGATCTATAAGCACCTCGGCATTGATTACAAGAACGTGGCGATCCCGAACTTCGCCGGAAGACCGATCAAAATTGTTGAGGATGGTGATGCCATCCCGGAACTTGCCAGAATTCACGTTTGACACGATTGATCAGACGCACGAGATTATCAAAAGAGATCAGCATACTTCGGAGTCCAGACCATGAATCCATTACAGAACCAGCTCCATCTTCAAACGCGTCGTCAGTTCCTGCAGAATTCTCAGGTCGGTGTCGGAGCCTTGGCACTGAGTTCCTTGCTGGGAACATCGGCTACTGCGGCGGATTCTTCGGTTATCAATCCGCTATCGCCCAAATCGCCGCACTTTGCCGCGAAAGCCAAACGGGTGATCTACCTGCATCTGACCGGATCGCCTCCACATCTGGACCTGTATGATTACAAGCCTGAACTGGTGAAGCTCAGTGGCCAGGATGCCCCCGATTCCTTCATCAAGGGGAAGCGATTCGCTTTCACGACGGGAACCCCAAAACTGCTGGGAACGCCTCGCAAGTTCGCTCAGCACGGACAAGGAGGGGTCTGGCTGTCAGACGCGATTCCTCACCTGCACTCAGTCGCCGACGAGATGTGCGTGATTCGGTCGATGTTTACCGAACAATTCAATCACGCTCCTGCAGAACTGTTGCTCTATACTGGATCAGCCCGTTCTGGCCGGCCTTCGATCGGTTCCTGGGCGACGTATGGCCTGGGATCAGAAAACGAAAATCTTCCCGGTTTCGTCGTCTTGATCTCCAGTGGCGTGCAGCCAAACGGTGGTAAGAATTCCTACGGCAGCGGTTTTCTGCCATCGGTCTATCAGGGTGTGCAATGCCGTTCCAAGGGAGATCCGGTGCTGTATGCGTCGGACCCACCGGGGATGAATCGAGACCTGCGCCGTCAGACCCTGGACGCTCTGCATGATTTGAATTCCATGCAGGCTCAGGAACTGGGACATCCGGAAACACTGACTCGCATCGCACAGTATGAACTCGCATTCCGGATGCAGATGTCGGTCCCGGAAGTGATGGACATCACGAAGGAAACCAAGGAAACGCAAGAGGCGTATGGTGCGATGCCAGGTGCGGCGAGCTTTGCCAACAATTGCCTGCTCGCCCGCCGACTGGTGGAGCAGGGTGTCCGCTATGTGCAACTGTTTGACTGGGGCTGGGACTTCCACGGCACCGGTCCGGGGGAAGCTCTAACGGATGGCCTGACAAACAAGTGCGCGACGGTCGACAAGCCAATCGCCGCCCTGATCAAAGATCTGAAGCAGCGAGACATGCTGAAAGACACGCTCATCATCTGTGGCGGTGAATTCGGACGGACGCCGTTCCGCGAAGGGCGTACAGCGGGGAGTGCCAACCTGGGACGAGACCACTTTCCGGATTGCTATTCGATGTGGATGGCTGGCGGCGGCGTGAAAGGGGGCATCATGCACGGCGAATCTGACGAACTCGGCTTTTCCATTGCCCGCGACAAGGTCCATGTTCATGACCT
>CAIWEX010001279.1 GCA_903911795.1 uncultured Schlesneria sp. | reverse complement strand
CTGCTGGATCTGGACTGTCATAGCGTTCGTTGCTGCCGATCCCGACGCAGGTGACGTTGCTATCCGCAAAACGCTTCCGGACATCGGCCCGCTGAGCTTCCGTAAGTGTCGGCTCAACACCGTGCTTGTGCGTCGTCCGCAATTCAACCCCCAAGGCTCCGGCTTTGCTGCAGTTGGCAATGAGCGTTGGCAGGTCCCAATCCTTTCCCCATTGATACGTGACCAAGCCAAACCGCATATCGGCCCCTTTTCGCTCTTTGGCGAAGGCAACACGGGGCAGCCCCATTGCTCCCAATGCCATCGTTGCTGCAGTCGTGGCGCCGAGGAATTCACGTCGGGAAATCAAGGACATTTTTACTTCTCCTGAGGTGATGGAACGCAGGGAGTTTGGAAACGTGCCCCGCGTTGATGGTCAACGGGATGATGTTTCTACAGCCATGACCCAACTGAGACTCTTGCCGACGTCGTACGTGTGGATCCGTTCGAGTTGGCCTGTTGTGGTATCAACTTTGAAAACGGCCAGTTTTCCAGAACCCTCACCCGCACCGAACATAAACCGTCCAATGGAATCAATTTCAAAGGATCGTGGTGTTTTCTCAGTGGGTGTCTGACCAATCACCGAAACGTCACCTGTCGCGGAATCAATGGCAAACCCTGCCAGGGTATCGTGACCGCGGTTGGAGACCCAGACGAATTTCCCATTCGGATGAACTTTGACCTCGGCCGTTGAATTGTTCCCTTTGAAGTCCGCGGGAAGTGTCGACACCGTTTGAATCGAAGTCAACCCATGAGAAGCGTCCACGCGATAGCACGTGATACTGCTTCCCTGTTCGTCCGACGAATACGCAAAATCCTGTTTTGGATGCAGCGCCAGATGTCGCGGTCCGGCTTTTTCCGCCCCGCCCGCGCCTTTTCCTGCCTCGGTCAACTTTCCAGTGGCATCATCAAATTTGAACTGAAAAATCGCGTTCGGGGCGACATGCGGGACCATCACCAGCTTGTTCGCACGATCGATGGTGACGCTGTGAGCCGTTTTTGCTGTCGTCACAGTTTGAACGGCGGGGGATTCGATGGAACCATCATCGCGCAGCCGATGAACGACCACGTTACCACCCGAATAGGAAGCACTGAGCAGCCATCGGCCGGTTCGGTCCGTTCCTACAAACGCGGCGTTGTCTCCCTTCACAAGATCCGCAGTTCCGATAAGCGTCAGTATGCCCGATGCCGGGTCAATCTGAAAACTCGCCAACTGACTGGTCGTGCGCAGCGATGCATACAGGAATCGACGTTTCGGATCCGTTGTCAGCGAACCGGGGGCACCCGGCACAGCGACAGTTTCGACGGCTGTCAATCCTCCGGCATCATCCTGCCGGTAGATCTGTATCTTCTGTTCCGGCCCCATCGAGACATAGACAAACGTCGCGGCGTTTACGTTCATCGCTAGACCTGTGAACGCAACGAGTGAAAGAAGCCAACGCATCATTTTCCGTTCGTTCAAAAGGACTGACATCGGTATTCCAGATCGCCCCACCGCGTCAGCATCGGGCGTTGCCACACACGGACGCGACGGGCTTCTGGAACACTACTCAGTGGGCTGGCGGAGGACTGTTCTGGAAAGCACGTGCCCGGAACAGGAAGTCGATAATGTTTCCTTCGTGAGGTTGCATCCAGTGCAGTTGGTTCGTTCGGACTTCTCCGATGTTCAACCGGTCAATGTTCGTGGCATCAACCAGTTCACGCGACCACTTGGGATCTTTTGTCAAGCACGTGCCGACGAGTGTGGAACCGATCTTCTTGATCATTTCGTTCTGCGGGCACTGAACCACCGATGCGAACGGAAACATGTATTCCGTGTTCGCAATGGCGGGTTCGCTGCTGGTGCAGTGAACAATCGTCGGCCGCAGGAAGTCGTATCGCTCGTGGGGAATATGCCGATCGCCGTCGCGATACTTGGCACTGACTTCCGTGACGCCGGGAACCTTCAGCAACTCTTCGATCTGAGCATTAATCGCCTTCGCGGCCCCTGGAACAGTAAACGCCGCCAGCGATGCCGCTGGGTCGTTCATTGGCCGCGGTGCGATCGGACCGAGACGTTTGGCGAGAGCATCGGCGATCGCCTCAGTATGACGACTGGCCCAGACTCCCGAGGCGCTGATGCATGAGCGACCGCTGTTCAAAAAGATGCTGTCGGCCATCAGATCGATGTACTTTTCCCAGTCATCGACCATGTCGTCGCCAAGCAGAATCTTGGAGAATCCAGGACCGTGGGCCTGCACGCGAGGATCGCCGTGATAGCGCTCGATCGTCTGGGCTCCCCCGAAGATCATGGCGCGCTCGCAGGTTTCCATCACGGCTCCGCCGCAATCGAAGCCCCCCGGATAAAGGCAGAAGACTTCTCGTGGCACACCGGCCTGAGCAAAGGCTTCGTACATGCGGTACGGCGTCCAGAGTTCCTGAGAACCCGGTTTCAGCACCAGTCCGATCTGCAGCGGAATCACAGGCATCCAGAGCGTGTGAACGCCCGGCGAATTCGAGGGGAGTACCATCCCGAGCACCGAGGTTTGAGCCTGATAGCTGACCATGATCCCACGGCTTTCCATGCCGTAGCCATTGGTCAGGATGTCAAACGGCAGCCCGCGAGTCAGTGCTTCCAGAACTTCCTTCATGTGCTGCAGAACATAGGCGTTCTTCCGCATGTTCGCGGCACACATGTTCTCGGGCAGCCCTGTCGTGGCGGACTGGATCCGGCAGAATTCCTGAGGATTCTGAGTTCCATTTCCTAATGGAAGGGTGGCATTGAGGTATAGGTCCGCTGCCTTGACGCACATCTCGCAGAGTTGCTCGATGGTGAACTGGCGCAGGATCTCGCGAGCCTTGGCCGCCTTCCGCATGTCCATCTTGATCAGGCCGCCATTGGCTTGATTGACGTTGGCCAGCGCTTCACCGGTTTCAAAGTGAACAACCGGGGTCTTCTCCATTGACTCGTACGGCTTGCCCCAGCGGATGACGGGAATCTCAAGCATCATTCGTCCTTATCGTGTTATGCGTCGTCAGGTGACGCTTAGAAGCTGCGGGTACCAGCCGGTGACCTATCCTCACCGAATTTCACTCTGTTGCAGCGGTCTGTAAGTACAACAAATGTTCGGGCCGGAACCCTGGCCCGAACATTTGACTTAAAATCGTGACGACTTAGTAAACGCCGACTGTCGTCGTGGAAGCAAATTCGTGGAATGGTCGGGTTCCACTGATTCCGTCCCACGGATATTTTTCGTGCGGCAGTTCGCGTTCCCCTTCGTCACGTTCCATGAAGCCGGGAATGAACAGTTCCTTGGTGAGGGTGTAAAGCTTCACGCGGCCAGTCTTGCCGTAGCCGACAAGCTGATCATAGTCGTTGAATTCAACGGTCTCGATCACGGCTCGAGGTTGGGGAGCAAAGTAGGTGATCTTGTAGTTATCAGCAGGATCGAATGGCTTACCACAGGCCAGCCCCATTAGTGTATTGCCATAGGTCGGGGTGATGTAGACGTTCGGGCCAAGTAGTTCCTCGCGGCAGAACCGGTACCATTGTGGCGTGAATTCGGTTCCCCCGGCGAAGATCCCGGTAATGCCCGATTCTTCGATGCTCGTCCCCTTGTCCATCAGCTTGAGGGCCAGGGCTTCGAGCAGCTTGGGAGTCGCAAATGCACACTTGATGTCGTGTCCGGCTGACAGAATCGTGACGGCTTGATCGATCACGTGATCCGCGTAGGCCTTCGCACCGGCGACGTCACCTTTCTTCAACAGTTTCACGACCCAGCGGGGGTCGAGGTCGACGCAGAAACAGATCCCGCCGCGGTACTGAGCCAGGTGCTCAACAGCCAATCGCAGTCGTCGAGGCCCCGAGGGTCCGAGCATCAGCCAGTTCGAACCACGAGGAAAGGATTCATCAGGCAGTGTGTCGCTGAAGTTTTCGTAGTCAATCCAGTGGTCTTCAATCACCATGCGGCTCTTGGGAATCCCCGTCGTTCCACCCGTCTCGAAGACATAAGCCGGTTTCCCTGCCAGACCTTTCGGAATCCAGCGACTGATCGGACCACCTCGCAGCCATTCATCTTCAAAGTGCGGGAACTTCTTCAGATCGTCAAAGCACTTGACTTCAGTCAGCGGATCAAACTTATAGGTCTTGGCCTTTTCCAGCCAGAATGGGCTGCCGGTCGACGGGTGAAAGTGCCATTGAACGGTTTCGACCGTGTGGGCATCGAGTTTGGCTTTGGCACTGGAAACGGATTCGGAAAGATTGCTCACGACAGGGCTTTCTGATGCAAAAGGTGGGCAAGTAATTGTGGTGGTGGGATGATAGTCCGCAAGGCAACGTTTTTCGATGATCCAAGGTGCTTTCGATTTCGAAATCCTGGACATCAACGCCGCATCCTCCAGACAGGCGTCTGGAGGATGCTTTTTGACCGTGGATTACAGGTCTTCGGTTTTCGGAACGATGTACGGGGCACGATACTCACGTGTCAGCAGCTTGTTGGCTTCTGCTGCTCGAGGCCCGCTGAATTCTTCGGTCCCGGCCAGCGTCAGTTTTGGTCCCACCGTGATCTTGGTTGAATCTGGCGACACTTTATTGTCGAGCAGATGTCGCTGGAATCGATCGAGTGTTTCCAAGGCTTCTTTGTCGTCTTTGAGAGTCGAGTTGAGCTCCGTGGCCGCGACAGGAGTCCCCAAGCGGTACGAGATATTGCCGACGTGGCAAAGAGCACTGGAAAGATGCCCATCCAGAATATCTGCGTTCAGATCTTCATGCTTCCGGCTGCGAACCGCCTTGACGCAATTGGCAAAGTGATGGCTGTCGCCGCCTCCCGCAAAGACTTTGTCCGTCTTCTTGCCATCCTTATCGAAGACCATCCCGCCATTGTAACTCGGCATGACCAGATAGCCGTCACTGCCATAGAAAATGACCCCGACACTGGCTTCCATCAGTGGTTCCGTCTTCAGACCACGCACTTCGAACACAAGTCGCTTCCCGTTCTTGTATTCGTGGATGCAGACCTGCGTATTCGCAGTTTCACCTGCATCAACGTAGGCAAACCGGCCACCGTAACTCTGTACTGATTCCCCCAGGCTCATTTCGTTCAGACCCCAGCGGGCGATATCCATCTGGTGGATCCCCTGATTGCCGAGATCGCCGTTGCCGTAATCCCACTGCCAGTGCCAGTCGTAGTGGAACTTGGGCCGGGTGAGAGGATTCACCGCAGCGGGCCCCGACCACAGGTCATAATTGACGCTGGCGGGGACGTCGTAATTTCCGCGAGGTCCAATCGATCCGCGTGGCTTGTAACACAGCCCACGAGCCAGTTTGACTTCGCCAATCCCCCCCTTATGCAGGAATTCGATGGCCGCACGCATTCCAGGGTTGGAACGGCTTTGCGTCCCCGTTTGAACGATCTTGTTGTATTTGCGGGCCGCTTCAACGATGCGGCGTCCTTCGGTCACGTTGTGACTGACGGGCTTTTCAACATAGACGTCCTTCCCGGCCTGCACCGCCCAAATCGCAGACAGCGCGTGCCAGTGATTTGGTGTTGCGATACTGGCAATGTGAATCGACTTGTCTTCAAAGCACTTGCGCATATCGAGATACACCGTGGGGCGAGTCCCGAATCGCTTTTCGATTTCGTCAGCTCGCTTGTTCCCCACAACTTCATCGGCATCAACGATGGCAGCAATGACGCAATCCTTGCGGCTGCCAAATCCATCAATGTGGGAACCGCCGCGCCCATTCACTCCAACAACTGCCACCCGCAGTTTCTCGCCAGTTTCCTCTTGAGCGAAGACCGATTGGTGAGTTTGACCGGCCAGCGCAGCGGCTGCGGTGGCAAACATCGAGTTCTCAAGGAATTGACGGCGAGAAATATGCGACATCGTGGCGATCCTTGGCGGGAAACAGGAAGGTGGGGCCGTTCTGACGGACGTGCGTCCGCAAACACCGGATAGTGTAGGCTCGATTGTCCCCGAGTCGCAAGCATCGGACGATGGCGATGCGGGACGATCACGTTTTTAATCGACTCGGTTGGCCAGGGCGGCGAGGGCGCATCGGCTTTTCGAAAGCCTGAATGCCGTCCTTTTGCGAAGTTTGGTTCACGACATTGGATGGCCGGGGCTAGGGAGAAATCAAATGGGAACATCACTCAGAGTGCATGCCACTTAAGTGTCGCGGCATCAAAAGCGGCATCGCCCAACGCATCGAGCCGCGACCGTGAGGGAGCGGTTGGGTTGGCGAGTGCGATGGAAGAGGAAGACCGCTCCCTGACGGTCGCGGCTCCGGGATCTAAAGTGGTTTCGG
>CAIWEX010001278.1 GCA_903911795.1 uncultured Schlesneria sp. | reverse complement strand
CGCCCAGGATTACTGCTTGTTTTGTGCCTTTGCTGGCCTCTTCTCGCACAGCGTCGTCAATGCCGCGGGTGCGGGCTTGCAGGACCATGACCGCTTTGTGCAAAACGGAGCTGCGGCAGTCCCCAGAAAATGCAAGGCACGATTTCGCTGATCTTGATGTGCCTTAACATAGACTGGCCAAAAGTCGGAGAAGCGGAATGATTCATGATGGCCCATTGCAACCCCGACCGTAGTATTCAAAGAGATTGATATACGGCAACAACCAGTTGGATGCACCCAACGCATCCATTCGATTAATCGACATGAGACTACGCAAACTGCTGCCCAAAAAGATTATAAATCATTTCTGTTGATTCTGCAACGCCGATCACCAATGGGATTGGCGAAATGCGAAGGATGCACAGTCAAGCCCGCCAACCAAACCGCGGAGACCTTTTCAAAAACGTCGTCCATTCATGTTCCGTTTCAGAGCTCGTTGGTCGGGTCATGACCCGTGCAAGGCGTCATCGCCGAAGTTGCTATTCCGGAAAATGGTTGCGATTTGTCTCAGAATCAAAAGAAGTGATTTAGGGTTCATCCGATTAATGCGTTCTGAGTGTGATGTAGAGCGAGTAGTTTGAGTTTGAAGAAAAGGAGATCACGATAGCCGTAGGCTTGTCGTTGGAGGAGTTTGATTTTGTTGTTGGTTCCCTCCAAGGGTCCGGTCGAGATGGGGTGGTCGTACCAGTTGAGAATTCCTTCGCGGTGGGTTTGCAGTGAACTTCATCAGTTGCCGGATCCCGCTGGATGTGGCGGTGGCGATCCAGCGGTCGAGGACGATACGGGCGGCGGTCTGGTTCTCCTGCACCCAGACTTGCGCGAGGCCTTCCTTGAGGTAGTAGGCCGTGGCCAACGACTCGTTCAGTTGTGGGAGGGCCTCCTTCAGTCGTTGGCGTTCGTCGCGTTTCGGATCGAGGTCGGCGGAGTGCTTCACGAGCAGCCAACGTGTCCCCTTCAAGACCTGCTTCTGGAGTTGATCGGTGGCCTCGCGATGGAGTTCGCGCCGCAGGTCGGTCAGGTGTTCGTTCAAGAGCTTCACCAGATGGAAGCGGTCGAACACGAGCTGCGCGTTGGGCAGGTGTTTGCGGATCGCCGCGCTATACGCCGGAGAGAGATCGGCAGCTACGGCGGCGATCATCGCACGCGAATGTTTCAGCCTCCTCCAGAACGGTTCGAGCGACTTTTGGCCTTTACCATCGCCGACAAACACGATCCGACCGCTGTCGAGGTCCATCACGATCATCAGGAACTTGTGCTTCTTGCCGAGATAGATTTCGTCGATGGCGATCCGCTTCAGCGACCGCAGTTTCGGCTTCGCGAACCGGCGCTGAAGATCATCGCCGACAATCCCCTTCACGACATCCCAACTGAGCTGAAGATGACGAGCCACGTCGGCCAGCGTCATCATCCGAAACAGCTCAATGACATACCGAGCGAACGGCCGCGTGTACGATTTTTTCGGGTCGGCAAACCCGACCGGCACCTGTCGCTCCACGAAGCACGTCCGACACAACACACGAGGCACGCTGTTCATCAACAGCCCGTATCCGCAACCGCACCGGCTTCCCGCCAATCGGCAACGACCGAAACTCGCGCACCACGCCCCCCTTCGCATGCACCTTCTTGCCGCCGCACTGCGAACAGCACAACGCCTGACGCGGCTGCTCGATCGTCATCGTCATCCCGCCACCGCCATACGTCTTCGATCGATACTCATACCCCCGAACCCCAAACGTGTGATACAACAAACTCGTGGACATGCCGACTCCTGTGATCTGGTGGATTGTTTCCTAACCCCAAATCACAACGGCAGGTCCACACTCTCTCAACCCTCAGCACGCATCTCCCTGATGAACCGGAAAGAGGGAGAAAATCCATCAGGCAAGAAGTGCCGTCTTCAACTCGCTTCTGCTTTATCTCGTTGGGAGCCCCGGCACGATGTTGAAGATGGACGTCTAGTCCTTTCCCAATGCCTTATAGGCCAACTTAAAGGCCTTTGCCTCGATCAGTTTCTGGAAGTATTGGGCCATTTCGAGTTTTCCAGTCGGCCGCTCCCCCCCCCAAGTGCCGATAATTACAAACGCCATCTCCTCATCCGAGTGTTCACCGAGGAACACGGTGCTCTCCGGGCCTGGGGGGCGCCGCGGATTGCCTGCCGAGTTGTCGAGGATCGCCTCCACGTGCAGCCTGGACCCCTTCTTCAACGGATAAGGATCTTTGAGCTCGTAGCGGTGCTGCCAGTTGAAATCATAATTCTTGACCTCGAGAAGGAGTTCACGATTCGGTCCCTCAGGCGGCTGGTACCACACCCGAAATTCCTTCCCCAGGCGATGCATGTGCGGCGCGATCAACCAAAGATGACTATCGCTCGTGATCTCTCGTGATCCTCTGGTTTTGAAATTGGCGGCACCTTTCGGGATCATACGAAACTCCGTATCCACGATAAATCCCTGGCTGAACAGCCGGGGCGGCTTCTTGTCGAGCCAGATCCCAACCCGGCTGGAATCATCAATCTCAGGTTTCCCCGTTCGCACATAGTGAATCTGCAGATTAATTGCCGCATCGGGGGGAACAACCCGCCGCAGCCCCGGCGGATAAGCAAGCGGTGCGACCCCGGGCACCCAGCCATAGAATTGGCCGCCCGGGTTGTCTGCATTCCGCACCGCCTTGGTCGGATCGGGCACAAATCCGAGAGACATTCCCGAGTGGTAGCCCGGACCATAATCCTCGTCGCCGGCACCGCTTGGCAGCGGATTCCCCAGCCGTTTCTGGGCGTCGAGCACGAGACCGGTCCCGTCGTAGAAGCACATGGCGTGATGGATGGCCCGCCGTTTGCCCGGAATGAACTCCGCCCTCTCGATATACAACTCCTCCGTATTATTCAAAGCGAACGAGATCATGCGGTAGTGATCCTCGCCCTGCGCAGCGAGATGGAATGCCGCTGGCATCGTCAACACAATGTCCGGCGGCCTGGAAGCCTGCCATTCATCCTGACTCTTGAATGCCAACGGCGGCGGAGCATCGGCCGGAGCTCCCCGTGGGCAACCTTCGTCCACCCAGCGGCCGATCAGTTCGATTTCCTCGGGCTTCAGGGCCAGATCGTTCTTGAGAGGAATCCCGCCGGTCACGGACCAGGGGGGCATCAGTCGGTCCGCGGTGTAGCTCTTCATGTCGGCCGCCCACTGCACCGCATGGTCGAACGTCATGAGCGAGAAGGGGGCAACGTCCCCCGGATGGTGACACCGCTGGCAGTGCTGCTGAAGGAGCGGCTCGATGTCCCGATGAAACTCGACGCTGCCGTGTTCGATCACGGGCCTGGCGGCGAGTTCCAGCGGGCAGCCGATGGGGGGCGTTTCCTTAATGGTGACGGCCTGGCCGGCCACGACGGAGGCAAGCGCATCGGCGAGATAGTCCGCATCGGCCTTCGGCCGACGGACGAGCCGACTGGTGTAGAGATTGTTGACGAGCCCGGAGTACCGCAGCACCCGATTGCGATCGAGGACAAACACCTGCGGCGTGGTCGTCGCCCGAAAGTGCGCTGCCGCAACTTTCTCAGGATCGAAACACACCCGACAGGCGATCCCAGCCTTGGCCGCGTGCCGATCCACCTCGGCGGCATCCGCCGCGTCGCAGACCACCGCGACGAATGTCACGCCCTGATCGCCAAAGCGGGCCGCGAGCGAGTTGATCACCGGCACGCATTGATTCGAGACCGGGCAGTTGAAATTGAGAAACGCCACGACAGTCGCCCGGGCGTCTTCAGCCGAGGACCACGACCAGCGCTTGCCCGTCGTTTCGCGGAGGTCGATCGGAGGCACGACCCGTCCGATGCGACTCTGCGAAACGGCTGCAACCGCAGCGGCATCGACCGGCTCGTCGCCGCGGGCCGGCTCGGCCAGCAAGGTCACCAGGCTTGGCCCGAGGGCCAAGCCTGCAATCAGCGCTCCAGCCATGGAGAAAAACCGACGGGTTGCCAAAGCACTGACCACCGAACAGCAGGCGCCACTCACGGCATTTCCCATCGGCCGCTTCCTACAATTCATATCTATTCCGCCACTTCCATGTGATTGACAAACTCGAACGCACGACCGAGCGGCCCAACCCCCTTCGTGACGGCGTCGAAGCGTAGCACGCTGAGCGTCAGAGGATCAAAGAGAATCCTCGCGGTCCTGCGGACCGTCTCGGAGTTCTTGATCGCGTTCTTCTCCGGCAGACGCGTGGAGGAAATCACCCAGCAGTTGGTCCCCTTGTAGATTTCGGATCCGACCACCTCATGCTGGCAGGGACCCGGCAGCGCACTCGCCACCGGCTCGGAAAGCCATTTTGTGCCGATCTTCAGGCTGCCAGGGTAGATGTAGTGCTCGGTTTCGTGGTCGATTTTCTGGGCCTTCCCATCGACCTCGAGCGCGTCGAGCACGAGGCCCCGGTCTTTTTCCTGATGGAAGAGTTCGGACCTCACCGTGTCTTCGAAATCCTTTTTGTAGTTACCTTGTGCTTGGAAACTCGGCTTCCCGGCGTCGGCATCGGAATGAATCGCATGCGTCTCGACCCTGAAGGCATGCTCGAATTCCCCTTCCTTACGTGGAACGATCGACCAGGTCTGCGTGAGCTTGTCCTGACCCGCGAACTTGCCCTCGACGAAATAGAGCACGTTCCCGACGTACTTGACGGGCGCATGGTCCTTCACCAGCCCGATCTGATTCGAAGGCTGACCCGAGCCCGGCGCCTCCGCTGCCGCGGCCCGATCCACGGCCGCCGCGAATCCCACCAAAGTGACGATGACGACCGATACAAGCCAGCGATTAGATACCATGATGTTGCCTCTTTTGCGGGGTTAAGAAATAAGGGGGATTCGACACAACCTCGGATTGGATTCGCAGATCTTCGCTTTCAGAAGCCGGTCAACTGCGTCAGACCGTCGATATAAAGGGAGCGGCAAGGTAGGTAGTCGTTCACACCCCGGAGACACATGAAAAGCAGGGGTTTCCGAGCGGTGTGACATCCGACCATGTGACATCTCACACATAGTGAGAGCCAACGGCAGTCGGCGAATCAGACAACTTTCACTTTTCCAGCTTGTTTTTGATATTGGCCAATTCTTGGGTTTCGGGTAATGCCGGGGTGTG
>CAIWEX010001277.1 GCA_903911795.1 uncultured Schlesneria sp. | reverse complement strand
ATGCCTTTTTGAAGTTGGGCGGGATGTAGGGGTGGAGTCAGTGTTACCCACATCTTTGTCTCTGTGCTTGCCAGTTGCTACCGCCAGCCGGGTATGGCTTTCGAGACATCGATCAGCCGGAACGCGCTAGCGTCCAGTTCCGATGGACGACTGGAGACACGCATCTCCAGAAACCGGACGCTAGCGCGTTCCGGCTGATGGTCGCAGGTTATTCGACGATTTCACCCAGCTGATTACTGCTCGAATCTCAACGGGTTCGGAAAAACGGGAGTGCTGACGTAGGGTGGGACCAGCTCGTTTCGAGCGCCGGCCCACCATCAGGAAACGCCGAGAATGGTAGGCCGGCGCGGCGATCGCTCCGCCGGTCCCTCCCTACATTGAAACAGCCGATTGTCCTGACCCTCGCGTTTCTGAAGTGATTCTCTGTCCTCAAGATCCGGCTTCTCCAGCGGCATTCTGCGAGAATCGGAATATTCCTGCAAATTGGACCGGGAAAACGTGGTCCGAAACCAGCTTGGGAAAAGAATCAGAGCGACAGGGTGGCGGGGGCGCACCCGCTTCGGGGAAGCCCCCGTTCAAACGCATTCTGTTTCGGGCGCTTCTGCAAAGCCAGTGCGCCCCTGCCACCCAAACCGAAATGAGCGTGGAAAAGGAATCAGAGCGGACCCTACACGATTCGAACGCGGCTTGTATAATCCTTCCCTTGATTCGGGCGGAGCGACATACAGGAGTGACATCTGATGGCGGAACAGATTTATCTGGCAATCGATCTTGGGGCGGAAAGCGGCCGTGTCATGGCCGGTCTGTTTGATGGAAAACAGGTCCGTCTTGAGGAGTTGCATCGATTCCCCAACGGCCCGGTCCATGTTGCCGACACCATGCGCTGGGACTTGCTCCGCCTGTGGTCTGAAATCCAATCGGGACTCGCCAAGGCGGCGGCTCGTTTCGGACAGAATATCGTATCGGTTGGAGTTGATACCTGGGGGGTCGATTTTGTGCTCCTCTCCAAGACCGGCGAAATGCTGGGACAGGCTTATCATTATCGCGACCGCCGAACGCTGGGTGTTCTCGAACAGACTTTTCAGCGAGTTCCCCGGGGTGAGATTTTTGCTCAAACCGGTCTGCAGTTCATGGAAATCAATTCCCTATACCAACTCGTCGCGATGAATCAGGCGAATGGTCCACTGGTGGAGCAAGCCGATCGATTTCTGATGATTCCCGACTTCTTCCATTGGTTGCTGTCTGGAAGCCGCGTTGTTGAATTCACGAACGCTACGACATCGCAGATGTTTCATCCGACGACCCGGAACTGGGCCTTCGACCTGCTTCGTCAACTGAACATCCCGACTCAAATGTTCGGTGACGTCGTCGATCCCGGAACGAAGCTGGGGAACCTGCGTGAAGAAGTCGCGCGTCGAGCGGGGTTGCCTCGCCTGAGTGTTGTTGCACCGGCAACGCACGATACGGGGGCCGCCGTGGCTGCCGTTCCGACGGAGAACACTGGGCGAGCCAACTGGGCCTATATCAGTTCTGGGACGTGGTCACTGATGGGGCTGGAATTGCCGCATGCCGTGTTGACTCAGCGAGCCCTGGAATTGAATGTCACTAATGAAGGGGGGATCGACGGAACGTACCGGCTGCTCAAGAACATCATGGGCTTGTGGCTGGTGCAAGAATGTCGTCGATCGTTTGAACGGAACGGGACACCGTACGATTACGGCCTGTTGGCCCAGGTCGCCCGCGATGCTCGTCCATTTCGAGCGTTCGTTGATCCCGATGATCATGCCTTCCTGGCCCCGCTCGACATGCCCGAAGCGATTCGCGAATGGTGTCGGGAAACCAATCAGGAAATCCCGGATTCCGATGGCGGCGTCGTCCGGTGTGCGCTGGAAAGCCTGGCACTCAAGTATCGCACGGTCCTCGGCTGGCTCGAAGAATTGTCGGGCGAGCGGGTGGAGGTCATTCATATCGTTGGCGGGGGGACGCAGAACGAGTTGCTCAATCAGTTCACTGCGAATGCAACAGGTCGGCCGGTTGTGACTGGTCCGATCGAAGCGACAGCGCTCGGAAATATCCTTGTTCAGGCGCGGACCGCCGGTGCGGTCGGCTCGCTTTCAGAAATCCGGTCCGTTGTCCGGGCCTCTTCGACGATGCGGCGTTATGAACCCCAGAACACAGCTGCCTGGAACGAAGCTCACGCGCGGTTCACTGCGATTTTGGGACGGCGATAAACTGCACAAACGCTACTGATCACCCTTGCGCTTTTCGATCGCCTCGATGGCCGTTTTTGCTGCCGTCCCGACCGCTTTATCCATGTCGTTTGCTGCACCCTGAAGTGCCGGTACGCTTGCCGCCGTACCGATCTCTTGCAGCAATCGGCAACCTTCGCGGCGAACTTCGGCCTCAGCGTGCGTCAGCAATCCTGCGACCGCCTTTTCTGCGTTCTTCCCTAACGAACGCAATGCGTTGATGGCCTGCACGCGTGGGCCCGGTTCCTGAACCAGTTTCGCCAGAGGTTCGGCTGCCCGTTCGTCTTTCAGCTTCCCAAGTGCGTCGATCGCAGCCAGCTTAACCAGCAACGCGGATTCGTCCAGAACCTTGATCAGCAATGGAACCGTTTCCGGTTTGGCCCATGTTGCCAAGCTGTCGACAGCTTGCTTACGGCGGAACTGATCCTTGTCCTTCAATAATTGTTCCAGAGCCTTCAAGACTTCGTCACGACGTTCTTCAATCGGTTCGGCATGCTGCAGCTTCGTTGCCGCCAGCAGGATCTTGCCCGCATTGTCACTCTTCAGATCTGCTAACAGCTTGTCAATTTCCTCGACCGACAGCTTTACGCTGAACTGATGCGGCACCACTTTGACAACAGGTTGCGGAACAACCGGTGGATTCGCGCCGACTTCGACGGGCTCCACGCCCGGAGGAAATCTTAAACGGGTTCGAGGCAACTCTTCATCAAATTGTTCTCCCCAGCCGACCCAGTGGATGCGGACCTTGCCGTCTGCTCGAACGGCTGTGACATCAACGGGCAGCCACTTGCCGGCCCATTCTGCCAGCAGCCGCGCCCCGACAGCGATGGCTGTATTCGCTTCCACCGGCTTGCCAGGTTCCATCGCAGCGGCAGGAACCTGACCCTGGCCCGCTCCTGCAATCAAGGGGGCTCCCTGTCCATTCGCCAATTGATATGTCAGCTTGATCGGCAACCGAGTTGTCTTGTTCTGTTCATTCTCTACCAGAGTCGCGGTGTAATCCATCCGATTGGGAATCCCCAGCTTCGAATCGAATGTGAAGATCCCACTTCCGGTCAACTTCACTCGAGGCTGACGAGCCCCCGGTTCAGTCGCTTCCAGATCGAATTCCTTCTTGATCTTGATCAGATCTCCCACCGATTCCTGCAGCGTGTAGACGATGCGCACTTTCCCGGGGATCCTCGTCGTCTTGGTCACTCCCCCTCCCCCTGGGAATCCTGGCAGCGGTGGGAAACCGGGAAATCCCGGCGGTCGCACTCGCGGACGGAAGCGGCCCGGTGGATTCAGGGCGTCGCCACTCTCTTCACTCATGATCACCGTGATGGCAAACGAGTTCGTCCAAGTCGGACGCCGGGTCGACGGAAGCTGCTCCATGACAAGCAGCGACAACGGACCCATGAATCCCGGCAGGGGTGTCCGTTCGCCGGTCAGTTCGTGGACTCGCCCCAGAGGATCCGTTTCCAGAACGTCGGGTTGAGTGAATCGCCCGGTCACGGATCGAGAATGCTGGCTTTGTAATTGATTGGCCGTGTGATGCAGCGGCCCCCCTGATTTTGATCGGACACTGGATGTCAGTCCTCCCTGGCATCTCAGTTCGAAATGGTTCAGCCCGACCGCTGGGCCACCACCCGTATTCACCGTGATCAATGCCGTGGCTGCGGAGACTTTCTTGACCAGTTCAGGACCTTCCAGCTTTGGCGTTTTGCCGTCACCGCTGGCGAAGACCACATTCTCGCTTTTCAGCAATCGGATGGCATCGTTGAT
>CAIWEX010001276.1 GCA_903911795.1 uncultured Schlesneria sp. | reverse complement strand
GTTCGTCCGCGAATTCCGCCTGGGGGACGGAGGTTTACACATACGACTCGAACCTGGCCACCGCTGCTGTCCACTCAGGAGTCCTGAGAAACGGTCAACGTGGACTTGTGAAAGTGACACTGCCAGCTTTACTGTCGAGCGACCAAAACCGGATGAAGTTCCACCGCCGATGTCGAAGCCTGCCGCGACGGTGAGGTAGCGGCAATTTTGTCCGATCAGCGTGGCGCTATAGGCGCTGGTCCAAATCGCAGCGACGTCAGGAATTCACGATCTCGATTCGCCAAGGCTTCAACCAGTCCTGTGTCGACTGTGACAGAAAGAGTTGCTTGTCGACCGGATGGGTCTGCAATCAGGTAAAAGATCCAAGTGAGTGGACGTTCTCCGTCGACGCCCGTTGCGGCGATCTTTAGAACGTACCGCCGATCAGTTGTCGGAATGACTTCTCCAGTCCCGATCGTTCGCAAGCGTTCTCCCATCGCCTGGCGGATATCACGCTGAAAATCCGCTTCCGAAAGATGCTCGCCTGGCTTTGCTGGCGCGATGGGTGCCAGATCGCACTGGGCGACAAAGTTGCCGTCGTCGATCAATCGAAAAATCGCGGCCTTTTCCTGGATCTTCCAGAGATGCCAATATCGCGGATACTCGAAACCGATATTCCAAGGCGATTCGAATCGTAAATATCGGGCCACGGGCTTTGGCTCATTAATTGCGGAGTCAATCAATTTCTGATCGGCCAGCTTCCCGGGAGTCGGTGCCGGACGTCGCAGCAGTCGGACGCGTGCTGTGAACTCGAACGCAGGGGAGACTGGACCAAATCCCCGTTTTTCGACCTGAGTGAAATCGCATTGGGAAATGCACTTTTGGGTCAGGTCATATTCGTAAAAGCCATTCACGGTGATTTGACTTACTGCCGAAAGTGCAGCCCCTTCGAGTGTCCCTTCAAGCTTGATTCGTGCCACCTGCTTTTCCACACTGGTCAGTGTAAACGTCAATTCTCCTTTTACGACTGCGTCCAATGCCGTCAGCATTTGAAACGCCCAGGTTGGTGCAGTCCATTTGTCTCCAACCGAGACTGGCTTGGAGGGAAGCAACGCCATCAAGGCCAGACTGTCAGCGGGCGATCGGATCAGATCGAGTTCGTTGGACGTAAGTGGTCCGCCCAGACTATAGAGCTCAACTCCGTCCGCGCGGCCCTGGGCCACCAGTAACTTCAGGGATGCAGCCAATTGCGAGGTCGACTTTTGTCCCCCGACTTCGATATCTGCATGTGTCTGTTCATATTCACGAACGGAACGAAACAATTCGGTTTCCGTTCCGGGGCCCAGCAATCGCCGCTCCCGATAAGACAGGGCTGCTGATGCAACCAGCGGCAACGGGTCAATTTTTGGCGATGGCTGTGTCTTGCCAGTGATATCGATTCGGGTCCCAACTCCGAAGATTCGCGTATCATCAACCGGCTCTTCGAGTCGGTAGGTTTCTGCGGCCTGAGTTACGATGCAGATCGACATCGCGAAGCCAAGCCAAGCCATCCGTAACCAGCGCATGATCCATTCCTTCTTCAGTCGTCACTGAACGAGTCTTTGGGCCTGTTTCAAGTATTGCCTTCGAACGACCGCTGAGCGTTTGCCACTTGGGACCGTTCGTGCATCGCCAGAGCCGCAGCAACAAGGCCATCCAGATCGAGACCAATTTCGGTGAGCAGTTCTTCGCGTTCACCATGCTCGATAAATCGGTCAGGAATCCCCAGACATTTCAAGTTGCTGGTCCCCACGCCGGCTGCGCTGGCTGTTTCCAGGACTGCCGATCCGAATCCACCACAGACAGTGTTCTCTTCGACGGTAAGCACAAATCCGGACTGCTCCAGAGCCCGCAGGATCGTCTCCTGATCGATCGGCTTGGCAAACCGGGCATTGATGACGCCGACATCGAGTCCATCTTGTCGCAGACGCTCAGCCGCACGAACACACGTGGGGAACAGGGCTCCAAAGGCGATGAACATTCCGTCTTCGCCCCAGCGCCAGACTTCAGACTTGCCGTGTTCAATCGGGCATTCAGGACGCTCGACGATCTCGGTGTTTGCTTTGGGATAGCGAATCGATGTCGGGCCAGAGTGTGAGAGTGCGAAATCCAGCATCGGTGCGACATCAAGATCGTCACCGGGTGCCATCACGGTCATATTCGGGAAGATGCGCATGTAACTATTGTCGAAGACACCATGATGGGTCGGACCATCTGGGCCAGCGAGGCCACCACGGTCGAGACAGAACGTGACTGGCAGGTTTTGCAGTGCGACTTCCTGAAAGATGTGATCAAAGCTTCTTTGCAGGAACGTGCTGTAGATATTCACAATCGGGCGCAATCCCGATTTGGCCATTCCCCCTGCAAATGCGACCGTATGTGCTTCGCAGATTCCCGTATCGAAGAATCGATCCGGAAAATCCTGTCGGACTTTTCCGAGCTTGTTTCCTTCACACATCGCCGCCGTCAGGACGCAGACCTTCTGATCGCGCTGCATCGAATCGTAAATCGCGTCGCTCATTGAATTGGTGTAGGCGCGTGACGATGACTTTTTGACGGAAAGAATTTCATGACGGGAACTTCGCTCGAACGGCGGAGGAGCGTGAAACATCACAGGATCTTCACAAGCAGGATTAAATCCATGGCCTTTCTGCGTGAAGACATGCAGCAGCACTGGCCCGCTGACTTCTTTGACCATTTCCAGGTAACCACGGAGTGAAACCAGATCGTGTCCATCAACGGGGCCGATGTATCGGAATCCCATTTCTTCAAACAGCATTCCGCCGTGTAGAAACCCCTTGATCGCATCCTTGAACTGCCCGATCGCCTGCCGCGACGAACGCCCGACCAGCGGAAGTTTGTTCAGCAGCCAGTTCACGTCACGCTTCAGGCCATTGTAAAACGGGGCAACGCGCGCCTTGTCCAGGCATTTCGCGAGTCCACCCACGCGCGGGCAAATCCCCATCTTGTTGTCATTCAGGATCACGAGCAGATCTTTTTTCAGCTCGGCGGCATTATTCATCGCTTCGAAGACAACACCCGAGGGGAGCGCCCCGTCACCGATGACAGCGACGGACTTGCGTCCCGTCTGCCCAAGGAGGTCGTCTCCCGCTTTCATACCCAGGACCGTGGAAACACTCGATCCCGCATGTCCGGTCATAAACAGGTCATAGTCACTCTCGTTGGGATTCGGAAATCCCATCAAACCACCACGCGTTCGAATCGAACCAAATCGGTCAAATCGTCCCGTAATCAACTTGTGGGGATAGATCTGATGACCGGTATCCCAGATTAAGCGATCCTTCGAAAAGTCAAAGACCAGATGGAGCGCCAGGCAGAGTTCCACAACTCCCAGGTTACTGGCAAAGTGAGCGGAGCGTTCCTGCACGAGGTTGCAGAGGGCCTCGCGGATTTCGTCCGAAAGTTGCAAAAGCTGTTGGTCGCTCAATCCTCGAAGATCCAGCGGCGATTCAATCCGCGGCAAGAGTTCGAAATCTTTCATGATTGCTCTTTCGGAATGCTTCGCAAGTGCGATTTTGTGAATGAGTTACAGAACAAACTATGGTTCGCGCCGATCAGTGGTCTCGCTGAGTCACGAACTTTGCCAGCGCGGTCAACTTGTCCGCGCGTTGCCCCAGCAGCTGCAGCGCAGCACATGCGTCGTCGATCAAAGCATCCGCCTTGCGACGACTTTCATCGATTCCCAGCAGTCCCGGATAGGTCATTTTCCCCAATGACGCATCCTTCTGGACCTCTTTCCCCAGTTTTACGGCATCGCCAGTGACATCCAACAAGTCATCCGCAATTTGAAAGGCTAAACCAACGGATTTTCCGAAGTGTTCCAGGCGATTGATCAAATCTTGGTCCGCCTGGGCAACTCTGGCACCAAGAGTGACCGCACTGGTAAGCAGTCGCCCCGTCTTACGTCGATGAATTGCTTCGAGTTGACGCAAACTGGCGGCTGGATCCTGAATTCTATGTGATTCGTGGCCCGCGGCTTCGGCTTCCAGATCTGCAACCTGGCCGGCCACCATTCCGCACCAGCCAGATGCGCTGGCAAGGTCTGCACAGCATGCTGCTGCCACTGCGGGCGGAGTGGTGAATTGAGCGACAATTTCGAACGCCAAGGTCAGCAGAGCGTCTCCAGCCAGGATCGCCATCGCTTCGCCGAAAACCTTGTGGTTTGTCGGGCGACCGCGGCGAACGTCGTCATCATCCATCGCCGGAAGATCATCGTGGATCAGGGAATAGGTATGAACCATTTCGATGGCACAGGCTGCTGGAAGCGCGGCATCGACTTCGCCACCACAAGCTTCGGCAGTGAGCAAAACCAGCAGAGGCCGCAGGCGTTTTCCTCCTGCAAGCAGGCTATAAGCCATTGACTCACGGAGTTTCGCAGGGCAATCAGCCGCTGAAGTGCAGGAATCGGAGCCGACGTAATGAGCCAGCCGCGCATTCACGCGTTCTCGTAAGAGTACGAGATCAGATTCGAGGGAACTACCCTGAACAGTCATACCAGCGTCCGCGTCCTTGCGCCAAGTTCGTTTCTGCCGCCGCACGACATCATGCGGCCAGAATCGACACACTCCATCGAGAAATATGGTACCGCTGTCAAACGCCGGCGCAAAGGGGGAACGGCAGAATTGACAGCTAGTCGGCGGTGCCGTCTGAACTTCAAGATTTTGACGAGCGTTATTTTGTCACCCTGCGACGAGGTTGTTGGCATACTCGATGAGTAGCTGCCAGGCAGAACCCAAGGGCTGTCGGCACCGCATATTCATGGAATAGGTTCTGTGAATCGTCAACGGCTCTGAAGAGCTCAGATAAAAACAAACAGCCGCGACGAAATTCGGCGCGGCTGAGAGATCTGTCTTAAAGTCAGAATGACTAGCGTTCAAGGCGATAGCAACCTGAAGCATCGTCGTGAACGATTCCTTCAGTGTTATACAGGCATTGATACAGCACGTTGCGGAAGTTCCGGCTGGTGCTTCTGTAGCCAGTCTCGGTAACTTTACCGGCCAAATCGGCCAGCGTGAATCCCTTCTTGTTCTTGCCGAGAATCTCCAGCACGACAGCGCGCAGGGACATTTCGTTCTTGACTCGTCGTCGGCGGCGGCGAACGCGGCCAATGGTCCCGCCTTCTCCGACGATTTCCTGGATTTCTGCATCCAGTTTATCAAGTTCCTTCTGAGCAGCGTCGCGACGCTTGGCCAGATCCTGAAGTTGACTCTTGCGTTCGTCCAGGATGCGCTCTAAGTCGGCAACACTGAAGCCTGCCTGCCCTCGTGACATGCTAATGACCTTTCTGTGAAGAAATAGTTTGGCCCACATCTGATTGTGTCTAACCTACCTAGGAATGAATTGGTTTTCAATTCACCTCGACAATCTTCTCGCTGAATTCGTCAAAACCGCATATGACGCCATGAGTTAGTTTGCCAGAGGGGCTAACCATAGTGTCAATATCGATTCGGGCGAGAACGCCATCACAAGCCAGATTCAATACACCTGACAGTGGAATCATAATTGCCAGCAAACAATTGATGAGGCGCTCGATGTGCAATAACGCAGCATTGTTCATTGGTGTTGATTCGCCGCCTGCCGATTCAGGTGGCTGACAGGATGATTTCGAGGCAATTCACGCGATTCACTTTTGTGGTTGCAGTGCGTCAAAATAGCCTGCGCAGCTTGGGTAAGACTTTCTGCTGGAGAGTCAAATTCGGGTTGCGATTGCGTTTGTTGACCGCGCGACTGTTGAAAAGTCGTTGCGATGCTGGGTGTTGAGAGGATTAATTGAGCAAAAGTTCAGGTTGACCTTTTCTCCTGATCTCTGTTATAGCCCTGCGGCGAGCCGGGGGGCTGGTGGCAGTATCCGGCATTTGTGTGCGGTTGTGGTGGGTTTGGGGGCGTCGGAGACACGACGATTCACAGGCTCTCACAGACTTCGATCAGTTCGCCTTTTGTCGTTCAGGAGATACGCCCGTGTGCGGAATTGTCGGATATGTGGGGCCAAAGCAAGCGTACGACTACCTGATTGAGGGTCTTTTCCGTCTCGAATATCGCGGCTACGACAGTGCTGGGGTCGCTATTCAGAATGGCGATGCGATTGCCATCCGAAAGAAGACCGGCCGAGTCGGTCAACTCGCCGAACTCGTCAAGCAGCAGCCTGTGACTGGAACGACCGGCATTGGCCATACCCGCTGGGCCACCCATGGCGAGCCAAGCGATGTGAACTCGCATCCACACACCGGTGGAAACGGCGAAGTTGTCGTCGTCCATAACGGCGTTATCGAAAACTACGCATCGCTTCGAAGCCAATTACAGGAAATCGGTTACGTATTTCGGACGGGGACCGATACCGAAGTCGCCGCGCACCTGATTGCGCATCATCTTAGCGAAGAAATCAAGCTGGGCGGCGATCCCGCAGACTCACAGACGTGTCTGCGGGCCGTCGAAGCAGCAATCAAACGAGTCAAGGGAACCTATGGCCTGGCGATTATGTTCCGCGATGTCCCGGATATGCTCATCGCCGCACGACTCGGTAGCCCTCTCGTCGTCGGTATTGGTCGAAATGAACATTACCTGGCAAGCGATTCCAGCCCGCTGGTTGGTCATACCGACGAAGTTGTCTACTTGAATGACCATGAAATCGCGATCATTACAGCAACGGAATTCAAGCTGAAGCACCAGCACAGTGGTGCTCAGACTCCTTCGATCAAGTTCCTGGAGCAGACGTCTCAGGACACGGACCTCGGTGAATTTGAGCACTACATGCTCAAGGAAATTTTCGAGCAACCACAGACCATCGAAAATGCCTTGCGAGGTCGCTTGGACGACGACGAGGCAACTGCCAAGTTCGGCGGCCTGAACATGGACCCCCAAGACCTGCGACGGATTGACCGCATTGTCCTAACCGCTTGCGGAACCAGTTGGCATGCCGGCCTGGTAGGCGAATATCTGCTCGAAGAATTCGCTCGAATTCCTGTTGAAGTCGAATACGCCAGCGAATTGCGTTATCGCAACCCCCCCCTTTCCGATCGAACTATGATTTTTGCCATCACCCAAAGCGGTGAAACGGCAGATACTCTCGCCGCCATGCGCGAATGCAAGCGCAAAGGCCATCCGACACTGGCCATCTGCAATACCGTCGGATCTTCGATTGCACGTGAAGCTGACGGAGGGATCTATCTGCATGCCGGACCTGAAATCGGCGTCGCTTCAACCAAAGCCTTCACATCACAAGTGACGGTCTTGACATTGCTGGCGCTATTTCTGGGGCGAATGCGACATCTGTCGTACCCGGCCGGCAAGCGGATCATCAGTCATTTGCGAGACATGCCAGACAAAATTCGCAAGACACTCGAATGTAATGAAGCCGTCAAGGAAGTGGCCCGTAAGTACTACACGGCCGAAAATTTCCTGTACCTCGGTCGCCTGTACAATTTCCCTGTGGCGCTCGAAGGGGCATTGAAACTGAAGGAAATCAGCTACATTCATGCGGAAGGTTATCCTGCTGCGGAAATGAAGCATGGGCCAATCGCACTGGTCGACGAAGAAACCCCCAGCGTCTTCATCGCGCCTCGCTGCCAGATTTATCCCAAGGTGATGAGTAACCTTGAAGAAGTTCGAGCCCGGCGAGGCCCGGTCATCGCGATTGCCTGCGAAAGCGATGACAAAATTGCCAAGCTGGCGGACGACGTGATCTATGTTCCTGACGTGGATGAGTACCTTCAGCCACTCGTGACATCGATTCCGTTGCAATTGCTCGCCTATCACATCGCAATCCTGCGAGGATGCAATGTTGATCGGCCACGCAACCTGGCAAAGAGTGTTACCGTTGAATAGGTGACCTCAGGGGTGATCACGGTAGTACGCGACTGTTTTTCGAACGCCTTCCAATAGCGATGTTGGCTGCCAGTCTGGAAACAGGTTCGCGATGAAATTGGGACGCGGTGGAATATTGGCGGGGATCGACGGGCCGTCGACATGAATTCGGCCTGTCGACGCCGGGACGGCTTTCGCAATCGCCTGGGCGAAGTCTTCCGACGTTGCCAATTCGCCTGGCAGATCAACGACCGTTGCGCCTGGAGGACATTCGAAGGCCGCGCGAACAAACGCGGTCGAGACATCCTCGACATAGTCATATCCGACGCGTCCCCGATAGCCGATGGTGAACTCGTCCCCGTTGACAGCAGCTCGGGCGGCCAGCGATGGTCCAGCGGTCAGCCCCTGGTCGCGTTCTGGTCCATAGACGACATGAGGGCGGACTGCGACTGAAGCGACTTGGTATTGTCGCCAATACTGCTCGACGATCAGATCGACAGCCTGTTTGAACGCGCCATAAAATGTCGGCGGTCGATTTGGCTGATCACTCTCCACGGCTTCGGGGCCGTAAACTGCGTATGAACTGGCGTATGAGATTCCCTGAATTCGCTGCGATCGACGCGCGGCTTCAAAAATAGCAGTGCTTCCAAGTACGTTCACCTGGCACCCCAGCCAGGGATCCTGCTGACACGCCGGGGTCAATAACGCTGCCAGATGAATAATATGGGTAATGTCGAATCGCTCGATCGTTTCCTGCAACCCGGCGGGATCAAGTAGAGAGGAATCGACTTGCTTGACTCTATCAATATTCTTGCCAAGGACTCGCTGCCAGCGATCAGGCTGCGGTTGATGATCCACGACGATGGGGGTTGCACCTCGAACGAGCAAATCGTGCAGCACCCACGTTCCAATGAATCCGCATCCTCCTGTCACCAATACGTTTGTCACGTTACTTGCTCCCGCCGTCGCGATGATAAAAACATTGCCATATCAGGTCATGCCGTTTTGAATGTACTGATTTTCGGCGGATTCATCGACCGACGACTCAATTCTGCTTAAACTGTCGACGGCCAGCGAAGCGCCGAGGGGAGCAGGCCTACGGGGCCGAAGGCTGCAATTGCCCACTCAGTTTACGACGGAGGAAGTATCGTGTCGTCAGAAGCAGTATTGCCGGGTGGTTTCAAGCCGCGTTGGACTTGGCGGATGTTTGGCAGTGCAGCACCTGTCTTCCCGGGCTTTGAAGTTGATATCTGTGAACGGGTTCCAGATGTCGAAAAGCCGGACGCCGTCTGGCACCGCGAGCGTGCTCGCGAAATGCTGCAGGCACATCCAGAGATCAAGCAATTGTTTGGCTATTATCCGCTGACGGCAGTCTGGTGCGTCTTGATGGCGGGAATCCAACTTGGCATCGCTGCTGCGATGAGCCACTTTCCGTGGTGGGTGGCGATCCTGACGGCCTACTGCGTCGGTGCACTCCTTAACATCACGCTCTTTCAATTGGCTCACGAATGTGACCATTTGAACGTCTTTCGGTCGAAATTCTGGAATCGATATCTGTTCATGGTCACTTCGATTCCGATGTTTCTTTCCGCTCACCACACGTGGTGGATTGAGCACATCGTGCATCACAATGACATGAGTGCAACAAAGGACTTCACGACCCGCCGGCGATCCTACTTCCTCGCGACTCGCCGGACATCGCCGTTGTTTGTCCCCTATTCACTGTTCATGGTTGTGATGCAAGCGATGCGAAGCGCTTTCGGACTGTTGCTCTATGTCTTCACATCGCTGCTGCTTGGCCGCCTTGAACCGAATCGCTTTACACTCGCGGTTCTCGGCGATGAACACCTGGTTTCGGGATACCAGAAAGAGGGAATCAGCAAGTACGCGGTTGTCTATCCCGTTGTCAGCTTTGCCGTCTATGGACTACTGTTCTGGTACGGGGGCTGGATGCCTCTTGTTTATCTGCTGTTCAGCCAGGTCTTTTTCACAGGCTATCTTCATCCCTATTGCCTGGGTTGGGTCCTGGGAATTTCGCATTTCCATGGACGTAAAAACTATCAGCCCACGGCATCGCATTACGGCCGGCTGATCAACCTGACCACGTTCAATGCCGGTTTGCACGTCGAGCACCATGACATCGCCGGGATTCCATGGTTCCGCCTCTGGAAGCTCCGTGAAATAGCGCCCGAGTTCTTCAACAATCTGGAACCGATTCGGTCCTACACAGCGCTGGGGATGCAGTTCGTATTCGCGGGGAAGGACAAGTTTGAAGACAACTTCAACACTGAGACGTATCGCAACCTGGAACGATTTCGGGAGACAACCCCTGTAGAAGTCCAGTCTGAAAAGTCGTAATGCCGTTGAAGCCAGATTCGTATTTTTCGGCGAAGTGATACAGTAATGAATCGACCTGAATGACCTGATTTGGGGCCGCTCTGAATCTTCGTGCCCTTCGCGTCCTTCGTGGTAATCCAATTCCACGGCAACAGCCTAACGTCTCGTACGGCCTTTTTTCACCACGAAGAGCGCGAAGGTCACGAAGGATTCAGAGAACCAAACTTCGTGGGGTCGTTTGTCAGCGGTGTGTCACAAAATGACGTTACAGTCAGGCGGTGGGGCGTTCAAAAGCGGGCTTTCATTCAACGCGCCACGGCTCTGAACCAACAGCGAAGACCACTCAGGTTGAGCCTCGTTCTACTCCGTTTGACAATTATGCGCAACGTCTATTTCGCCCTATTGATCTGCAATGCAAGATATTTGTGAGCTTCGTCCGGGAGGGGTTGCTCCCACTTTGGAGATGCGAGCAACTTTTCCATGGCCGCAGCCTTCTGCGCATCGCTCTTTGGCTTGAATTCAGACTTCGACCATTCGCAGTTTTTGACGCAATACTCAAGATACTCCTCAGAAGTTTCTGCGCGACCAACGAGGTGATAGCCATCGACGATCACGAAGGGCACACCGTCAACAATCTCGATAGGTTCCAATTTCCAGGCATTGTGCACTGCTTGACCTATGAAGAATGAGGCGCCGAGTTGCGGCCGCCGGAACTCCGCGCCTGGCTTTGGCGAAAATAGCATTCGACAGAGCACGATAACCGACATGGACGATTCTTGTGTTGGTTGCCTTGCTTCATGACGTAGGATCTCGACTGCCTTTTCCATTCCCAATTTCTGCAGCTTGGCAGCGGCCAGAAGATAAGGATCGACGCGATAGTCCTTTCGTGCTTGAATTGACACGAACCCAGGAAGATCCTCGAGCGGAACCGCGTCCGGTGGTAGAGCGATCACGATTCCGTGGAGTCCAATGGCGATGAGCGCAACGGCGATACTGACCACGAAAAGTGATTTCTTCATTGTGCCTAAACCTCCATGATGCCCAACGTTCAAGACAAATTGCTCGCGGGGTGGCCCGGCTTGCTTCAAGCCGGGGGCCGAAGGCCCAAGAAACTTCAGGCTGACGTTCGATAAAAGTTAACGCGACTTGTGCATCTGGGCTCGGCTTGAAATTTCTTGTGCTGCGCACCCAGCTTGCAGCAAGCTGGGCCACCCCTAGGTCAATGCTCAATGCGATCGCGTTTATCAGCACGTTGCTACTAAGAAACAACTTCCACCGCGCGAACTCGCTGAACGATCAAGACGAGCGAGATGACGCAGACGGCTGACAGCACTGCCAGGCAGTATTCCGCGGAAGGGATCTTCTTTTCGTCGAGTGATCCGAAGCAGTAGCGTCCCAGGCGATGCATGTCGTCCCACAGGCCCAACAGCAGCCAGTAGCGGTTGCCGTCGATGGCTCGCATCGCGTCGGCCAGTCCCTTCAGCAGGACAAACAAGCCGAGCCAGGTCATGACCAGCGGCACCGTTCGTGGAACCCACGCGGCAATCGCGAAGATCAGCAGGCTCTGTACGACCGCCAGGATGACTCCGTATCCCAAGATTCCAGTCAGGATGCGGGGATGATCCAGGAAATACTGAAACGAGTTGCTCAGGGTTCCATATTCGATGTACAGGATCAGTGCAGGGATGGTTGTCACAATTGTGACGACGGCCGCCACTGTCAAAAGCTTTCCAACGATGTAATGCCAACGGCCGATCCGACGCGACAGGTAAAAGATCATTCCCCCCTGGCGATAGTCACCTCCGATTAACGTTGATCCGGCAAACGCCAGCAATAGAGCACAAATTGTCGCCTGGGCAAACATGAACTCGGCATACGCATCGCCTGTACCAGTCACTTTGTACCGGTCGAGGAAGCGGGCGATATTCTCGTTCTGGACGGCCAGAGTCGCCTTCAGATAGATGAATGCAAAGTGAAACAGAAAGTTGAGTAATCCGAGGCCGATCAGGATCCAGAAGACCCAGCGTCGAAAAATCAGCATCAAGCCAACCCGAACGATGGAAAGGCAACTCCACCAGTTTGATCGGGGCTGACCTTCCCAGGCGCGATAGCCGGCCTGATCCAGTTGCAGGCCCGTTGATTGTTCCGCTGAGTTCATCATGTCTGCCCACTCTGAAATAGAATAATCAGGTACGTCGAGGGGACGTGCCGAGACCGATTCGTTCTCGAGTTATTGTTTGGAATCATGGCCTAATGCACCTCTTCAGTCCCGATCAATCGATGATATAACCGGGGTAAGTCTTCCTGCTCGGGAACGATGTCACTGAGGATGACTCCGGATTGAGTCGCCATTTCGAAAAACTGAAGATTATTCCACCCAGCAGGGACTTCAATCAATGCTTCGCTCTCACGCGAAGTCGGTGACACAACGGGGCACATTCTGCGGAGCGTGGCGAGAAACGACTGGCCGCTGCCCGTCTTGTCTGTTCGAGTTTCCAGCTCTCGCCAGCAGATGCGGTATCGGCCCTGCCAGTGTTGTCGAAGTTCGCCAATCCGACCGCATCCCAATACGGTCCCTCGATCCATGATGATGACTTGCCCGCAAACCCGATCGATATCTCCCAGCAGATGCGTGGAAAGTATCAACGACTTTCCGTGCCGACTGGCAATCGCATGCAGCAGTCGCAGCATTGCTTCACGGCCCTGTGGATCGAGCCCAGCCGTTGGTTCGTCGAGCAACAAGAGTTCGGGATCGTGGACCAGTGCGGCAGCGAGTTTCAGTCGCTGCTTCATGCCGACTGAATAATCGTCGCAGCGGCGATAGCGTACTTCATCCAGTTCCAGATATGACAACACTTCGTGCGCGCGTCGCAGGGCCTGGCGCCTGGGCATCCCGGATAATTCACCTGCCAGCCCGACGAGGTCGACTCCGCGCATGCCAGGAATCAACGATTCCGCTTCCGGCATAAAACCAATCCGCCCGCGTAGCTCGCTTCGTTGGCGCAACAGATCTCGCCCGAGAATCGTTCCTCCTCCGGAAGTCGGAACCATCAAGCCCAGCAGAATCTTGAGCAGCGTCGACTTGCCTGCACCGTTCTGGCCGATCAATCCGATCGCACCCGACTGGACTTTCAGGGAAACATCCTTCAGAGCCTGAAACTTCCCGTAAAAGTGCGAAAGGTGAGATAGCTCGATCAGCGCCGATGGCGCGTCGACGCTCGATGCTGGTACGGGAAAATGCTCATTGGACATGACGAAACCTGACACGGTCATAGGGAGCCAATGTCATTTGGGGTAGTCACGCCACAGCCAGCGCAGCGTCTCGGGCAACAGCATTCCGCCATGCTTACCACTGTGGCCGCCGTCACCGAGTTCAAACTGATAGTCGTAGCCTTTGAACTTCAAAGAGGATGCCATCTGTTGATTGGCAAGTGGCCAGTGTCCATGCAGGTTATCGAGATCGTTGGTTCCGTCTTGCAGGAAGACTCGCAACGGCTTCTTTTCTGTCTTGCGGATCACAGCCGGATAGACATGGCCACCGCGAATGTTGGTAAAGCTGCCGATGTGGCTGATCACTTTTCGGAATTGGTCGGGACGTTCCCACGCCACCGTGAAGGCGCAGATCCCTCCGGAACTGATCCCACACGTTCCGCGACCTTCGGGATCGTTCGTCAATTTCAAGTCGTATTTTTCGACGAGTCCCGGCAGTACTTCATCAATCAGGAATTTCGAATACTGATCGCCCAGCGAGTCATATTCAAAACTGCGATTACTGCGGTCCTTTTGACCTGGCTGAGCAGGTGGAATGGTCCCGGGACTCAGAAAGATTCCGATCGTTACCGGCATTTCCTTGCGGTGAATCAGGTTGTCGAACACGACAGGAGCTCGGAACTGACCATTTTCGTTGACATATCCGCCACCATCCTGAAAGACCATCAGGCAGGCCGGTTTGGATCCATCGTATTGCGCCGGCGTGTAGATCCAATAGTCGCGAATGGTTCCTGGAAAGACCTTCTCGCTGGTCCATTTCCCTGTGACCACTTTTCCTTTGGGAACCCCTTCCTGCCGCTGTGAATCCGGACCAAGCTGATAATCGTCGGCAGCCAGTGTTAAGGCCGTTCCGCAGGACACGAGCAGAAGTGCGAGTAGTGAACTTTTCACAGGCATGTTGAACCTCGAGTGAAACGAAGCGGACCAGTTGCGACCGTTTTCAGTGCCACTGTACGGCTGCTTTGAGCCGTGCAGTGCGGATTGGAATCAGACGTACGGTAAAAGGACGAATCGCCGAACGCAAACGAATCGAGTATGGTCAATTCGAATCCGTTTCTGGAGGGAGCGGAATTGCACCGGCAGCAGGTTTACCGTGTCCCGCCTTGATGTAGGCTGCACGTTGCTTGGCGTATTCCTCAGGCGTCAATTCCTCAGTCATTCCGGCGGCCTGGGATTCTGCGAAGAATCGCTTCAGGTAATTGACGCACCAGCCACAACCTGTCCCGGCCCCGCCGCATTCCGTCAGTTGACTGGCCCGGCGCGGCTGATAAACGCGGATAAAATTGACGATTTTCCGTTTGGAAATATGAAAGCAGTAGCAAATGGTGTCGTCGAGTTCCATGACGTAGTTCTGTCTGAATCCTGAGTATTTGCGGTCCAACAGGTTTTTAACCTGATCTCCGCGAAAGTACCACGAACAATCACAGACTGAAACCGACATGCTCAACGACGTCGAATGACCTGAAACTTCTCGAATCGAACCCAATGGTTGGCCCCGGCTGGCGCACCGAATGCAATCAATCCAAATCCGCGCCCTGTCGGTCGAGTACGAATCGCGCTGTACATGTGGTTTTGGTACGTATCATTTTTGGACGGGCCAACCTGAAAGTAGGCGTAGGACTTGTCGACGAGAATTTTTAACGGTCCGGCATCGGGGGATTCGTCGATCAGAATCGTCTTGAATTTTGTTGCGTCACCTTCCTCCCCGTCTTCACCGATGAACTCGACCGCTCCCGGAGAGTAGACCAGTCGCTCGCCTCGCCGCTCCTTTGTCCCTTGGAAAATGCTCCCCTGGTCATCAAAGAAGTGGACTCCGGCCTGCTCGCCCTCCGCCGTGAATTTGTCGAGCAATGTCACCGTCGCGGAGACTCTGATGGATTCATCGTCCGTGAATGGAAGGATCACGTCGAGTCGCGGCATCTCCTTCTTCCAGGGACCGGGCTGAACCCGCATTTCCAACCCGCCGTTACGAATCCGATAGTCCTCGGGCTTTAACCCGATCACCTTCCACCTGTCCGACAGTTTTCCAACAAAATCATCTTGAAAAAGGATGTCATCGCAACGAGCGGACTGCAGTAACCATCCCTGGGAAAGAATGGCCAGCAGAAAGAATTCCTGAACTCGCCTTTGTCTGTTCATCTTTGCCTCGCCTTCGAAACGAACATTCGCGCACGTGCCCAGCGGGCTCCTTCATTTCGACAACACATGCAGTGAGGCCGTAACAACCTGGTCACCCGTGAAGTAAAGTTCCAACGTGCTATTTGGCAATAAGCTCGTGTATCGCAGTTTTAACTCGGACTTGCCGTCAAAGTTCCAAGTCAGCCGTTCGGTCGGCTTGCCCAACTCACTCACAATCTGGTCGTTCGATTTCCCTTTGAGTGAATTGATCCACTTTCCCGTTTTGTCACTGGCTTCGACAACTTCTTTGGGGACCCCGGCAGGTGGGGTCTCTGCCCGCAGTCCGCCGACAAACAGCAATGTTCCTGTCAACAAAATGCAGTAGTGTGCTCGCATTGGAATTTCCATGTTCAGTCGCGAAAGTACGTGGATTCTCGTGAGGGCGTATACCGAACGGCAAGATGAGGTGTCTCGGTTCGTTTTTGCCCGCCCGCCAGTGACTTCAGCCCGGCTTCGACGAGGCCGCTTGTCAGCATGGTTCGTTCTACGGGGTAGGGGGCCTGGCCTGTCATGAACATTGTTTCGGCTGCGTTCATCAAGGCCGCGGAGTAGACGACGTTTGGATTCGGAGGAAGATGGAACTGCGTGGAAAGTGGTTCTGCCTGCCCTTTCAGCTTTGCAGCAAACGTGAAATCCTGAACCAGCCCGTTCATCAGCAGCATGGTTGATCGGGTTCCGTCCGCATACTCAATCCTGTAGGCCACGGGTTCCTTGACCCACTGCTTCATCTGTTCCTGAGTCGGATACCGGTGACTGAAGGATTCGGGCTGGTTAAGCGTATGACTGCGCGACAGACAAGCTTCAAACAGGCGAGGGTTCCAACCGCCTGCCTGCCATGTCCCGGCATTCAACGCCGTCCAGACCGCGTCGCCGCGCAAGGCCTGAACGGCGGCAACTCCCGTTTCGCCTCCCTTGCGTCGTTCAGCCATGCATTGCAAAGTCTCCAGCGCATGGAAGTCGTAGATATCCACCGCTCCAAAGGCGATGCACATCATCTCTTCAACTTCAGAGCCGAGGGGAAGATCGATGGCAGGCATGCGCCATGTGACGGGTAACGACGATCCTGCGAGGAACGGAAATTTCATCGCCTTGGAGATGTCGACCATCTCTTTGGCCCATTCAAATTTCCAGGACAGGTGCTTGTCGTTGAACACTGGAGTCGTCTGTCCGTCTTTTCCAAACACTTCAGCGACCTGCTTGAAGAACTGATAGCGAGGGTACTGTTTCTGGCCAAACTCGTTGATGGGGTATTCTCCGTGCTCACCAATAATCAACACCGCATCGACGGCCAGTTTGTCGCCGCCACAACGCAGAGTCTCTGCGATCGTCGGATAGATTTTGAAGCCGAATTCTTTCTCACGCTGCCGACTGAGGTCTCCGGCAGGAGATTGGTCGACGTACGCTGAAACAACTTCAATCGCTGGTTTGTGCCAGCGGCCCCGTAACGGGTAACCGTGCAGAAATCTCTCAGCCATATGCCAGGCGTGGGAACGATAGTTCCACAGCGTTGTGACGACCGCGAGTTTCTTGACGCTGGGCTTGGACTCACCCGCACGAACAAGTGACGTTCCCAGCAATCCGGCACCCGTCGCGGCAAGAAAGTTTCGTCGATTCAGCATGTGATTTCCTGAATTACGTGGACGTAGGACAATGGGTCATCAGTTCGGAAACGCTGGCACGTTTCAACGCGTGGTACGGGCGATCTCGTTTTCTCTCCAGGATTCTTCATACATCCGGAAGCCCGATTGGACATTTGTTGTTGCCTGCCGGATCGCCGTTCGAAGTTTTTCATCCTGCAACGAGACTCCCGACGTTCGCAGCAAATGTGCAGCCTGCGCTGCGGTCGCTTCGTCGTAGCCCGACAGTCGTTTACAAAGTTGATCGAAGTCTTTGAATTCTGTCATCAGGCGCTGTGCAGAGTCGCGAGCCGAGGTTCGCTTTCCGTCGCCGTCCCCGTCAATCCAAACAGCACCACTGCAACCGATGACCTGAGTTCCGGGGTCGGTCGATGTCGGCTGATACGGTTTCGCAGTTCGCCACCACGGCCCTTTGACTCCAGGCCCGGTTGCGATTGCAACCAGATGGACGTCGTGACCTGGCCGGGGAATTGACCATTGCCCTGTCCATTGAATGCCGAGAGGTCGGTCGCTCGACTCCTTCACCTGAAGGAGTTCGTCTCGAATCAATGTTCCGTTCGAATAGAGCTGGATTCGATCCGCTTTCACCCAATGTGGACCAAGAATTCGTAGATCAAGCCGAACGTCACCAGCGCCAACGGGTGCCAGGTCGCCGGATGTGTATTTTTCGTTGACAGTCAATTCGGTAAGCAGTCCGTAACTGACCAGGACTCGCCCCTGCAGAAAGTTGTTGACAGCCACGTCCACTTCCAGTTGGCCGGGATCACGGTCATCACAGCGGATATAGGTCCTTCCCTGTCCGACAAAATGTCGCGCGACATCGTGAGAATCACTGCTGCCGACGGGCGTCACCTGATAGCCGTGATTCAGCAGTCTCATCCAGTCAAGAAAAAGTCGTAGTGGATCGGTCTGCGTTGCCCCGGAGTTGACGACTTCCATTCCCTGAAATCGAAACGGCCAGCCATCCAGATTCTCACCGACGACGGCATTGTGGAGCGCCGGGCCGAATGGTCTGACACCACTATGCAAATCGCGAGCATGGTTCAGAATCGCAATTTTGACTCCGGGGGTTTGCTGCAGGTCGTCAAATAACAGGCCCCAGTTAGTCTGCTTGTGATCGGGTGTCCGAGCCCCTGGATTCACGGGAAAAATATTGAAGTGTCCGCGCGGGGTCGTCACTTCATTTCCGATGACGGGAGTAAAGTATTGCCGCACTCCCAGCTTTTGAGCGATCGGATGGAAATCGATTTGAACGTTGTGGTCCGTGGCGATCGCCAGTTCAATTGCTTCGCCAGCCAGCGTGATCATTCGCTCTTCGATCGTCGAGTCACCGTGTCCCGAATGAGTCAGCGTGTGAATGTGCGGATCGCAGGCGACGTAGCCTGGTGTGGGGACTTCACGCTGAATCGACAACGCCTGACGATGAGTCTGCCCCGCTTGAACTTCGAATTCCGACTGATCCAGTGAATACTCGAATCCGCGTCCCGCGTAGATCCTGTACTTGCCCGCAGGGAGTTTAACCGTTGCGTTGCCCGTCGCTGAATACACGGTCCCCGGACGAATCGCCAGTTCATTTGACGATGGCGTACCGAAAGAGACCATGGAGCCTTTTGAGTCGAGAATCGTCAGTCGGCAGGGGGTGAGTTTTCCCGTAGTCCGGTCCGTGACTGAGACCTCAAGCGTCGATTCACCGAGGGCTTCGGCGAGTGGTCTGGGATCGAGGCGAATCTCGCCGACCCGGATGTCGTCGATCGGGGACTTGGCCGCTTCGATCACAAGCTGGTTTGGCCCATCTTTCAAAAGTTCCGGTGCAATCGCGAAAGCGATCGTCATGTCGTTTTCGTCTTTGACCAATTCTCCC
>CAIWEX010001275.1 GCA_903911795.1 uncultured Schlesneria sp. | reverse complement strand
TCCTCCCCTACGTATGCACCCCAAGGTGCGGGGAAACTACGATCTGTGACGCCTTCGGCGTCAGGAATGCATCACCTCGCGTTTGCTGTGTCACGAACTCAGCCTCGAATTCGAAGTCCTGTGATAGCTCTTTTCCGAATTCGGTTGCGGCAGGATGGCAGGGACTTATGATCGCGAAGCGATCAAAGAAAGTAGCCGGGGGTTGTAGCGGGCCCGGCTCCGATTACTCGTTACGAAACGGATCATGTCATTTCGGTAGTTTCTCCTGAAGTTGGCGTGTTTCGTTCTGAATGTTAACGAACCTCGCTGGCCATTCTGTTTTGTTGAGTTTGTTGATGGTGATGCGAGCTGCGTCCCATTGTTTCAGGTGGACTTGAGCACCTGCCAGTTTCAGCAGGCCATTGGGTTCCAGGCGGCGGAGTTCGGCGACCTGTTCCCAGTGCGGAAGAGCTTCATCCCAGCGGTTTTGCTGCTGCCGCAGTTCGGCCATGGCGGCGTGGTTTTCAGCTTCGTTCGGGGCGGCTTCAATGATGGACGTGACTGCTCGTTCGGCTTCAGCTTCGTTCGCTTTCAGGCGATCAGCCAGTTGCGTGAAGAGTTTCAGGTCGTGACGGTCAAAATCGATTAGTGCCATCAATTGCCGAGTTGCCTTGTCGGGTTGCTGGACGCCGTCGTAACAGACGATCAATGACTGATGGACTTCCCTATCGAGTGGCTGCAGAGCGATTGCGAGTTCAAACTGGGCGATTGCTTGTGGCAGGTTGCCCCTCGACTGGTAGACCTTGCCGATTTCTTTGCGCAGGATCGGACTATCCTGGCCGGTCTTCGCGGATTCCGTGTCGAGGTGCTTTACATAGTCATCCAGATCTTTCGCGTTGCCGAGGGCCTGAGCCAGCCCTTGCATCGCATAAGTCCGATGATCGTGTCGTGATCCCCAGCAGACGATCGCAGCGCTGGCGGCATCAACGGCTTCCCGCGTCCGACCCAGGCGAGATTGGGCTTGCGCGAGATGCTGGTAAAAGTCTGACAGCGCGGCATCGTTCAGCGTTCGCCCGCCGTGATCACGTTGATGCAGCGAGATCGCTTCGTTCAGGTATCCGACGGCTTGTTCGTTCAGATTGCATCCCAGGCATCCCTTGCCGAACGTCGCGATATTCCCCTCGGTCCACCGACCGTTTGTGTGGAAGTCGGTATCAATCTGCTTGACGAGTGTTGCCAGCTGTTCAGGTCGCTGCGAATTGTGATAAGCGGCCATCAGTTGAGTGCGGTACGTCATGGAATCGGGTTGGGCTTTCGCGAGTCCTTCGAGCAATGGGATTGATTCCGCATAGCGGCCTTCAACTTGCAGAAATGTGACCAGTTCGGCCTGAGCGGATTCGTCCAGCAGACCGCTGCCGTGCGCTATCATCAGGATCTCGATCGCTCTGGCACGCATGTCCAGTCCGTTGCGGAAGTAATTCGCAACGGAGCGAACTCTTCGTCCTGAGGTCTTGTATTCGGCATAAACTTCGTTCGCGGCCTTGGCATAGTCTGCTGTTTTTTCGGCCCAGAAGTGGCTGTGATTTTTGTAGTAAATGTAGTAGTTCCGGGCTTCATCGGTACGGAGATGTCGCTTGAGTTCCCGGATGACGAGGACCAAGACTCGCGGTTCAAGATCCCCCAACTCTTTCGCAGCGGTCTCGCGTCTGCGAGCCAGCTCATAACCGAACCCCTGCCAGCCGTTGTCCCATTGCATGTCGAAACGCTGAGGGTACTGTTCCAGACGTTCCACGATGTAGCGGAGAGCCAGGTACGGACTGAGGCTTGTCCCCGTGACGTGGACGGGAGCTGAAACCGTGTTGCGGTACTGTGACTGCTGCTTCTTAAGGATCTCTGGCAGTGAATCAAACACAAACTTCGCCAGCCGGCCGGGAAAGTCGCCGATCTTATTGCGCTGGGCGATGTCGAACGTGGCGCAAATTCGTGTGACCACGTTGTAACGCTCATGTTCATCGGCGACGGTATCGATGTCGTTCAAGCCAAGGTCAATGATCCGGTTAAACAATTCAGCGTCCTTGCCGAGTGTCACCTCACCCTTGTGCTCCAACGCATGATTGTAGAGCGACATCAATCGATCTCGCAGATACTTTCGTTGCTCGTTGTGCTTCGTCGCGGCGATCCATTTCACCAGTACCGCTTCACCAGCCGCATGCCGATTTCCACCTTCGTAGAGGCTGACGAAGCTGCCGAGAATGGAATTGTCTTCGTGTGGCCATTGGCCGCCGTTGGCCTGAGCATAATCGCGAACTTCCAGCTCCATCATCGGGATGGCTTCGTCTCGCTTGCCATAGTTCCAGCCAAGCAGATTGCAAAGGTCGTTGGTGATGTATAGATGGTCTCGCGATGCGGCAGGTGCCTGCGTCTGCAATGCCTTCAGTTCTCGAAGCTGCTCTGCGGCCAGCTCGGCATTCGAGATGCTGCCGAGTTTATAAAGGAAATCGGACATCAGGCGTGGTTCGCCCGGCTGCCAATTGCGATCGAATGCACGGCGTAGCGCCGCCAGGCAGGCCGTGACGTGTGGGCCAGGCTGGTTCAAGACTTCACACGACTTGCGTTCAACGAGTGCTTCCAGCAAATCGAGTGCTCGCAAATCCGTCGGCGTTCGTTCCCCGGCACGGAGTAACTTCACGCGAGCCAGGATCTCATCTGCAGATGCTTCGTTCCGCAGTTCGTACAGGACCTGACTGTTGAGATTATTCAGGTAAGCATAAATCTGTTGTGGTGAGCGGCCCAGAACTGCATCAGGGATCATCTGCAGCAACCGGAAGTCGCGTGACGCCGCGTAGATTTCCCGCAAGTGCCACAGATAACTTTCTGGATTGGCCGACTTTTCGAACAACGCTTTGAACGTGAGCAGCGTGTTTTCGTCGAGTTCGCTCGGCAATGAGGGACCATTCTGGTACCAGCGATTGCGGATGTGGTAGAGCGAATTACTGAGGTTTCCTTCGGGTGTCTCTTTGAATGCGGCCAGTTTGGCACGCTCATATTCTGCCCGGCGGTTTGTGACCAGATACCAGTCCGAAAGCATCCGACAGTCGCTGGCAGAGAGGAGCTTGTCCTTTTCAACGGATTCAAACAGTTGAATGGCTTCGTCCAGCTTTCCGCGTTCCGCCAGCAATCGGGCGAGTGACTGTCGCCAGGGAGAAATTGACTGGTCCTGACGAATCCATGTGCGCAGATCGCGTTCCAGATCGTCGGGCCGATCCAGAGCAACGAGCATCTGAAATTTCGTCGTCCGCCACGCGGCTCGAGCTTCTACATAGAAGCCGTCTCGCTCCGCGAGACGACTGCCGTTCGCAGCATCAGCTCCCTTTGGCTCTTCAACGTTCTTCCCTCGCCCCTCGTCACGCTTCACATCAGGGCTGCTTTGCACAATCCCAGCCTCAATGTATTTCAGCACGCGTTCAATCGTAGCAGGTGTGGCGGTACGCCGGGCGGCGAGATTCATCACGGTCGCGAAGGCCCGTTGCTTAAGCAGGCTATCGAGTGTCTCGTTCAAATGTTTCAAGCTGGCGGCGCGAGGATCAAATTTGACCTCTTCAACCCTTGGCTCTCCGTCGTCCTCATCAACAACGAAGTCTGGCTTTGGAGGAACCTCGCCCAAAAGCGTCCAGCAGCGTTCTTCCGCTTTGTCGAAGTTCTGCTCGAGCTGAATGTCGAGCCACATCTGTTCCATTCGCATCCATACTGCGAGAGGTCCCTTGGCGGTTTCTTCCTTGTCAGCTTCGGCTGCCAGGCGGAGCAGCACGGCTGCGTAGTTTACCTTACGAGTCTCAGACCGCTTTTTGGCAAGCTCGGTGCGTGTCAGCTTGTTGACCTCACCTGCATCGCGGAGCAATTTCTCAGTCCGAGCTTCGCGATTGGCCAGCATTGCATCGACCAGGCGGTGCAGCGAGGGAATTTGAACAATCATCGTCGCATCGGCCTCATGGGCTCGTGACAACTGCCGCAAGACCTGAAACGCTTCCTGCTCAATTTCGTCGGTCCAGGCTCGGCCAAGCAGATCGGTAAACAGGATGTCACGATAACCGGGCTTAAAGTCAGCAGGTGCGGTCGCGATCCGCTCACGCAGGAACGGCAGCAGTTCCGTGTCATGGAAGCGACTGCTGTAAATCGTGCTGAGTGTTGTGCCAAGCGAGTCGCGGTCGTGGTAGTCTTCCGTCTTGGACCAACGAGTACGCAGTTCAGCGGCGATTTTCTTCCAGATGTCGAGCGGTACTTCGTGGGCCTGAAGTTGCTTGCGGTCATTGATGGGCTCGACAAGTTCCAGTCGTCCATTTAGTGAACTGCCAACCAGGAAACTGAGTTGTGCTGGCGTGACATTTGCGAGATCCGTGCGGAGTACGTGAAGGAATTCGCCTCGCAGTCGGTCACAGCCATCACTCTGCTGGAAGTAATGGTGATTGAAGATCCGGTGCGCGATCTCGCCATGATGCGGGTGCCGGACAAAGAACCGGACGGTCTCTGCCAAAATGCCAACCCATCGTTCATCCGCTCGCTGGAACGAAAGGTTATGGGCCGTCCCCTGAGCGAACCGGATCGCGGTTTCCAGGCGAGCATTCTGTGCAGCAGTCAACTTCCCATCAACGCGGGATTCTTTGAGCCATTGCTCGACGAGCGCGTTGGCCACATCGAGTTTATCATTGAAGATCAGTGCCGAGAGATGCTGAGCATAAGCGGAACTCCACGAATTCGATTCTGGATTCCTGGCAATCCATTCGGTCGTGAATGCCAGCAGTCGATCCCACTGGCCGCGCGTGCGGAACAAATCGGTCAGCGTGGTACGCAGTGTTTCGTCTTCGTAGTCGTGTCGTTCAACATCGCGGCTGATTTCTTTCCGCAGCCATGTTTCGGCTTCGTCGTAACGTCCGGCATTCCGCAACCGGTTGGCGACATCCTGTTGCCAGTGAACGTGCCACGGTGACTTCTCGGTCATCGACTTCTTCAGTGCCAGAGCTTCTTCCGTGCGACCGAGAGCATCGAGGACTTGCTTGTATTGCTCCTGCCACCGCTCCATCACGTTCGTCGATTCCGGTTGCCGCTCGTAGACGGGCTTGAGCAACGTGACGAGTTCGAGTGTTTCTGATCCGGTTCCCACCTGCGTCGCCTGACCATGAATGAAATCGGCGAGGTAGACATCGTCCTGCAGCTTTCCTGCGGAGAGTGTCCTGGCTTCTTTCAAAAGCCGCTGGCGTGCTTCTTCGTTGCGTCGCATGGCGATCAGAGCAGCCGTGCGAATCCAGCGGATACCCGGCTTTTTCAAGGTCCCCGCATCACCAGCAACCAGTGCCTCGATCGCATCAATCTCCTTTAGCACTTCTTCCCACTTCTGGAATGAAGCGAAGTGCATGATCATGGTAATCCGGTCATCAAACCCTGCAGTTCCGTCGGCGACCTTTTGGCGGGCGACCGACAACTTCTGAAGCGGCAGTCGCTGGAACTGAACGGTTGATTGAGGGGCCATTTCCGCAGCCATCCGTGCCGCGTACTCTTCTGGGGTGAGGATCTTCACCTCCAGAATCGTCTCACCCGTCGTGCGGCCCTTACCATCAAAATCGATTCTGCGGCGCGCCAACCACGTTCCGGCCACTTCGACGAAGTCATCGAGTGTGGTTGTCGATGTCACCTTTCCTTCATTCCACGCTTCGTACTTCACCACGACGTGCCGGACGGTATCGATCAGCAAATGCTGTTCGTAGGTCGAATTCTTCTGAGACAGGATGAGCTTGACGCGATTCTCACCCGCCGGTTCGACCTTGGCCTGATAGCCACGATATGAAATATGTACCGCATCGAGGGATGAGTCATTGAATCCGAGGACACCCGGTGTCAATTCGCTTGGTGCCGATGCCCGGACTCGCCCCAGCAACAACGCCAGCGAAAATGCGCCACGATCCTGAGGCGTGGCATAGTGAATCACGGTTTGTTCATCGGCGTCCAATGTTCGCGTGAGCCAGCCGGTTGGTGAGTAGAGAACAAGGTCGGTGTTATGGGCAGATTGTCGCTTCCAACGGGGATCAAATGAATCGACCGTTCGTTTCAATTCCAGACCACCGGAGATTTTGCTGAGCGTTTCAACCCGCAGCAAACTTCGCGACAGGGCGATCGAATCGGGAGTCCAGCCCTCGGGATCAGGAAATGCAGGTGCAGGGTTTCCTGGTCGAGGCGGCAGTGTCGGGAAAAGATTGTTCAACCAGGTCGTGGTGTCAGGCTGTTGGCCCGCGTAGTAGCGGCCCATACTTGCTGACTTCTGTCCCTTCGCTTTAAACATCAAACCTCCGGCAAGCGATTGGAACGGTTCCGACGGCATCGCGGTCCCACGTGACCTGCCTCCTCTATACGAATAGTTTTCGGCCACGGCCTTGCCCAATTCCCTTACAATGAAT
>CAIWEX010001274.1 GCA_903911795.1 uncultured Schlesneria sp. | reverse complement strand
AAGCCCCCGTTCAAACGCGTCCGATTTCGGGGGCTTCTGCAAAGCCAGTGCGCCCCCCGCCATCCAAGCGAGAGAAAAAGATCTGGGTAACTTTGACTTCACCCCACATTGACAAAGTCAATTGCCCTGGGACTGGCCCCAAGACCGAATTTTAGCCTATTTCAATCGCTCGCGCAATCGATGCAATTCCTGCAGGGCTGCGATCGGTGTCAGTTCGTTCACGTTCAGTTGACGTAACTCACCCAGAATCGGATGTTCTTCGACTTCAAACAATGAAAGCTGCTGTTCGCGTTTCCTGCTTGTGCGGCGTTCAGGGACTTTGGTCTTGCCGCTGTCGTCCACATGGTCGGATTCCAGCGTCTGCAGGATCACCTTCGCTCGATCAAGGACCGTACGCGGGACACCGGCCAGTTGAGCGACGTGGATTCCGTAACTCTTGTCGGCCGAACCTGGGACGATCTTGTGCAAGAAGATCACATCGTCGGCTTCCTCGCGAACGGCAACGTTCCAGTTCACACACTGTTTCAATGTCTCGGTCAGTTGAGTCAACTCATGGTAGTGAGTTGCAAACAGGGTGCGACAGCAGATGACATCGTGCAGAAATTCGGTAATCGACCATGCCAGTGAAATCCCGTCATAGGTACTCGTACCACGACCGATTTCGTCCAGGATCACGAGGCTGTGCTTGGTCGCGGCGTTCAGAATCCGTGCCGTTTCGGTCATTTCGACCATGAACGTACTCTGTCCCTTCCCCAATTCATCACTCGCACCAACTCGGGCAAAAATGCGGTCCGCGATCCCGATCTTGGCGGATCTGGCAGGGACAAATGACCCCATCTGGGCCATGACCGTCAGCAGAGCCGCCTGGCGAATGTACGTGCTTTTCCCGGCCATGTTCGGGCCCGTAATCAACTGAATTAACCCTGACGGAATTTCGTTCTTTTCTGCAGGAGCGTCCGGGGAACTCTGGATGCCGATGCGGACATCGTTCGGGACAAATTCGCCACTTGGCTTCAATCGATCCAGCACCGGATGGCGACCTTCGCGAATATCAAGAACTGGCTCAAGCGTCAGCTCAGGGCGACAATAGCCTGCGCTGACGGCCAACGTTGCCAATGATGCCAATACGTCGATTTCCGCCAGAACTTCGGCATTGTCTCGCAGTCGTGGTGACTGTGCTGCCACCCGTTCTCGCAAGGCCGTAAACAGCTCCTGCTCCAGCTGAGTCGCCTGCCCTTCCGCTCGCAGGACTTTGTCCTCGTACTCTTTGAGCGCGGGGGTGATAAAACGCTCGTAGTTCTTCAAGGTCTGCTTGCGAATGTATTCAGGTGGGACTTTGTCGGCTTGTGCGGCCGTGCATTCGAGGTAGTACCCGAAGACCTTGTTAAAGCCGACCTTCAGATTGGGAATTCCGGTCCGTTCGATTTCGGTGGCCTGGTATTTGACGATCCAGTCCTTGCCCCCTCGTGCCAGGTCGCGCCATTCATCAAGCTGCGCATGGTATCCGTCGCGAATCAGTCCGCCGTCTGCCACCAGCAGCGGAGGTTCGTCGACAAGGACGGCTTCAATGTCGGCTCGAATTTCAGGACACAGGTCGAGCTTGGCTTCGAGATCAACCAGCCGCTGAGCGGCTCGACCTGACAGTTTTGCCTTTAGCTTTGGCAAGAGCGCCAGCGTGCGGGCCAGGCAGGAGAGATCCCGTGGCGAGCAACGGCCGGTGGCGACTCGCGCCGTGAGTCGTTGCATGTCGTAGGCCTGTTGCAACTGCTCGCGCAGATCGCGACAGAACATCGCATCAGAAGTCAGTTCCTGAACGGCATCCAGACGCAGAGTGATTCGGGCAGGCTCTGTCAGCGGGTTCGAAAGCCATTCTCCCAGCAGGCGGGCTCCCATGGGAGTCACGGTTTCATCGATCACGGCGAGCAAGCTGCCGGCGCGTTCACCGTTACGTAATGTCTGCGTCAATTCCAGACTGCGTCGCGTCGCTTCATCAATCAGTAACGACGTACCCCGGCGATACGGTTCCAGCCGGGTGATATGCCCCAGGCTGGCCTTCTGAGTCTCACGCAGGTAATCCAGCAGGGCTCCTGCAGCGGTGACTCCCGCTGTGTTCTCGTCGATGTCGAATCCCGACAGCGTGCGAGTCTGAAACTGTTCCAGGAGCAGTCGCAAGCACTGGTCGGATGCAAACGACCACGGCGGTCGTTCACTCAGGAACAGGCCACTCATTCGTTTCAGAGCCTGAATCACGGGACTCGGATTCGCTTGCTCCGGGATCAGGCACTCGGCAGGGTTGATTCTCGCAATTTCATCGAGGACGGCTTCTTCTCGCAGGTCACTGACAAAGAATCGACCTGTCGAGACTTCAACCCAGGCCAGCCCGCACGATTCTTTCGACGGGAAGACACACGCCAGGAAATTGCTTTCGCGAGGATCGAGTAACGAGTCTTCTGTCAGGGTCCCGGGGGTGACAACGCGCGTGACATCGCGTTTGACCAACCCCTTCGCCAGTTTCGGGTCCTCCATCTGATCACAGATGGCCGCCCGAAAACCAGCCCGGACCAGCTTCTGCAGGTACCCGTCCAGTTGGTGATAGGGGAATCCCGCCATTGGAATCGGATTGGCAGATCCCTTGTCCCGACTGGTCAGTGTCAGACCAACCGCTTTGGAGGCTGTGACAGCATCTTCGTAAAAGAGTTCGTAGAAGTCCCCCATCCGGAACAGCAGGATGGCACTCGGGTGTTGAGCCTTCACCTCGAGATAGCGTTGCATCGCCGGTGTCGGGGTCTTTTCGGGGGAGGTCATTGTGCGGTCTTCCCCACCTGAATCTCATCATTGACGACTCGAACAGAGAAGCATTCGGTGCGGACCTTGGACTTGGGGTTGTCCATCCAGAGGCCGTCCGAAATACAGAATTTCCAAGCGTGCCACGGACAGACGACATCCATTCCATCGACGTAACCGGACGCCAGCGACGCTCCCATATGCGGGCAGCAATCGTTGATCGCAAAGTATTTTCCGTCACGCAGAAAGACCGCAATCATCCGTCCATTGACTGGAAAGGCTCGGCCTTCCCCTTCGGGAATCATTCCGACCTTGGCGACCGTCTGAAAGTCATCGTCAACAACCTGATTTTCCACAAAACACTCCACGTGGGACAGGCTTTCAACCCGTCACGTCAATCCCTGAAATCGTTCATCCGATGCGTAGTTTACAAAAGGAACATGTGCCTGTCGTTCGTTCGGCTTTGTTCGGCGCGAGTCACATTGTTCGGCGCGGGTCTCCCGACCACTGCTATCAACATCTTGGTCTTGCATAATTTGTTTGGCGATGGACACTTAAGTCATGGAGTTGATTTCGGGTTT
>CAIWEX010001273.1 GCA_903911795.1 uncultured Schlesneria sp. | reverse complement strand
GGCAAGGGCGGCATGATCGAACTCGAAATCCCCTACGAACTGGCCTACGGTGAAGCTGGTCGACCACCAGTCATCCCCGCCAAGGCTAATCTGCATTTCATCGTGGAACTGCTCGATGCACAGTTGCCCGTCGAACCAGGCCCCACCGACAAAGATGTCGCTGAGAAATTTTCCGAAACGAAAAGTGGCCTGAAGTACAAGATCCTGCGCAAATCTGATGGCGAAAAGCCAACGGCAGAGAGCAGCGTCAAAGTCCACTACAAGGGCTGGCTCGACGGTGGAAAAACCTTTGACAGCTCCTACGACCGTGGGAAACCAATCCAGTTCCCATTGAGCGGCGTCATCAAAGGATGGACGGAAGGGATGCAACTCGTCGGCAAGGGTGGCATGATCGAACTCGAAATCCCCTATGAACTGGGATATGGAGAAGCCGGACGACCGCCGCGGATTCCCGCCAAGGCGACTCTGCACTTCATCGTCGAGTTGCTCGAAGTCGAGTAATTGACAAATTGAATCACAGACAATCTTCAGCGGGCAAATCTGCCGCCCGCTGAAGATTCTGTTTTTCGTAGACCGGCCTTCGCTACTTCTTGCTTGCCGGAGCCGAAGACTTCACTCGGTCAGGATGGCCTGACATTTTGTAGAGCTCTGCAGTACGAGCAAACGCAGCCTGGTTTGGCGTGAGCAGCGTCAAATGCCGTGGCGACAACATCCCCAATGCGTCAGGGATGTCGAGAACCCGCAGGACACTCAGCAGATATGGGCCATCGCGATGCGAAGCAGGTGGTTCAACGGCAATCACCTCGGCGATGCTCGTTTCATTCAGCGCCGCATAGGCCCCCAGAATCCCGGCGACACCTTTTCCAGCAACGCCAATCGTCAATTCATTTCCTTCGGCCTCGTGCAGCATGCGAGCCACAGACTGCACATCCCAGATCCGACCTGCGTCGACGGTTCTGCCAATCAGTGCATGAGCCCGCTCCACATAATTGGGCGGATTTTTTGATGTCCACTGATTCGTTTCGCCACTACCGCGTGGGCTGAGGATCACGGTTGCCTGACCTGCGGGAATGACCTTCGTCGCCCAGTCCGGCAATACTCCTTCATGTTCCCCTGGATTCAACACCACCAGCCAGATCCGCTCGGGATGTTCGGGAGATCGCTTCACTTCCGTTTCCGACTTCGTTCTTAGTGCCATCACGATGATGTCGTCTTCTGTCCTTAGCATCATCAGTCCCAGATCCTTGTCCTGCTGACGAATTTCCGCAGCGGGAACTTGTTCTGGCCACTCAGTCAGCACCCGTGCCATCAGTTCCTGACGCAACGACTCAGACCACTTCGAGAATTCCTCTCGCGATTTTGGCATCTGAGGCTTTGCCAGCTTCACAAATGTCTCATCAATCCTGGCGTTGATCCGGTCGGCAGGAAGATCGGAATCTTCCGGGAAGACTCGCAGATCTTTTCCTTCAATCGCTGGCATTTTGGGCTCGGCAACCTCGGCATTGTCATTTTTGAGGTGCTTATTGATCCAGCGATAGGCCATCAGACGAAGTTCGACATTGTCACTGTGGCCACCTGGAGTCACCCCGATGTCGAACAATTCACCCGGCTTCTTTTCATACCAGCGGTACAAATGCGCCAGGCGATCTCGAATTCTTTCATTGCCAGGCATCGGAAAAATGCTGTCGTACCCTGAGTTCTCAAACAGCATGGCTCGTGGAGCAATCAGCGCAGCGATCGTCGACCATTCCCAGCGATAGTTGTTGTAGAAGAACATGCAATCGCAATGGCCATTGCAGACCTTGTCCACAACATAGCTTTCCAGATCACTCATCCCACTGACGGGAACACAGACTTTCACACGTTCGTCTGCTGCAGCAATCCAGAACGTAGCGGCACCACCGCCACTGATTCCCGTCACCGCAAGTTTTTCAGCGTCAACGTCCGATCGACTGATCAGATAGTCCAGGGCTCGCGTGCCATTCCAGCACTCGACACCTGCGGGCGTATATCCTGCGGAATGCCACCACCACCGATTTTCACGGTAGGTCCCGTGGTGAATCCCGGCAATTTCACCAAGCTGAAGCGTATCAATGATCAGACAGATGTATCCATGCGTCGCAAACCACTGCCCATGATGCTGAAAGGCGGCCTTGTTGCCGTCTCGGCCGCGGCCTGCGTGGCCACAGACATAAAGAACTGCAGGAAGCTTTCCTTCAACTTTGGCCGGACGATAGAGGTTCCCCGTGACGTACAGTCCCGGCATACTCTGGAAATGCAGCTTTTCAACGCGATATCCATCCCGTTCCAGCGTACCAGTCACCTTGGCGTTGAGCGGCGTCCGATCAGGCAGCGGCCACAAGCCGAGCATATCGAAGAACTCATGCTTCAGCTCCGGCCGTTTGGCTTCCCAATCTGCTTTGGACTCAGCCCCCTCATGGATATGTTCGCTTAACCGAACGGATTCGAGCGTCAGATGAGATTCAATGACGGCATCGCCAAACTTCAAATTCGGTACAGCCTCCTGCGTAAAACCTGCACGGCCGAGTCCGCAGCAAATGGCGAGGGTTCCAACAAACTGAATGGACGGGGACAAAATACGCATCGGGTCTCTCCGGAGTTGCATTGGGGACGACACTTCGTCATGAGGATACACATCCAACGGACAGAGATCACGGCGAAAGGCGATCTTCCGCAGACTTCCCTATGTTCAGGGGAACCTCTGTGCTCCTCCGTGCCCCCTGTGGTAGATCTTCTCCCGGCCCCAGCATGGCATGAATGCGGTTTACCACAGAGCACACGGAGGTCACAGAGAGAAATTCAGTAAAGAGATACAGGCGAGGACGGTCCGTCCAACTGCCAGAAAGACGACGCAGTCCGTAATCGACGTCGGAACGCAGTTTTTGCAATTACTCACATAGCGAAGCAGACAAAGGTGGCACCGGCTGGCACCGGCCAATGCCATGAAACGCATCGCCAACCTTTTGAAGGATAATTCATGATGCTCACGCCCGCTTCGCTCAAGACGCCAAGACGCAAAGATTTCAAGAATGCCATGAAATCATCTCCAACCTTTGCGTCTTCGCGTCTTTGCGTGAGACCTCAGCTGACAGAAAGAAGTGGGGAGAAATGGCCCCCGCCGTGACGATCAAACAGGGAACGGATTCCGCTCAGCAAAACCCTGCTGGTGCCAGTAGGGATAGGCAAACGGTCGTACGCTGGCTGCGTCGAGCTTTGTCACCTGGTCGGCTGTCAGGTTCCAGCCGACTGCACCCAGATTCTGGCGTAGTTGCTCTTCGTTGCGAGCACCGATGATGACCGACGAGACCGTCGGACGCTGCAGCAGCCAGTTGAGTGCCACTTGAGGAACCGATTTACCGGTCTCTTTCGCGATGGCGTCGAGTGCATCAACCACCTGATACAGGTATTCGTCGTCCATCTGCGGACCGATATCTCGCACCAGCTTGCTCTGCAGACGACTCGATTCCGGCAGCGGTTGGCCGCGGCGAATTTTTCCTGTCAATCGGCCCCAACCCAGGGGACTCCACACAACCGCCCCCACTTTCTGATCTAGGCCCAGTGCCATCAGTTCCCATTCGTAGTCGCGGCCGACCAGCGAGTAGTACGCCTGATGAGCGACATAGCGCGACCATCCATACCGTTCCGACACAGCCAGCGACTTCATCAACTGCCAGCCGGAAAAGTTCGAGCAGCCGATGTACCGAATCTTTCCGGCGCGAACCAGATCGTCCAAAGTACTGAGCGTCTCTTCGACAGGTGACGACGCATCGAACCCATGCAGTTGGAACAGGTCAATGTAGTCGGTCTGTAACCGCTTCAAACATCCTTCGACCGCCTTGATTAAATGAAACCGCGACGACCCGACATCGTTGGGACCTTCTCCGGCGCGAAATGTTGCCTTTGTCGAAATCAGCACTTTGTCCCGTCGCCCAACGAGCGCCTGCCCCAGAATCGACTCGGCCGCGCCATTCGAATAAATGTCGGCCGAATCGAACATGGTCAGCCCGGACTCAAGACAAATGTCGATCAGCCGGGAGGCTTCTGCGACTTCGGTCTGCCCCCATGCCTTGAAGAACTCGTTCGTTCCGCCAAATGTCCCCGTCCCCAGAGTCAGTGCGGGAACCTTGAGACCTGATCCACCCAGTCTGCGATATTCCATGGGATGTCCCTTTATTCGTTGATTGAAAAAGTCATTTAACACAAAGTGAACAGCGAATTCAGCCAAGACCACGGTAATCATTGTTCGTCCTGACCGTCAGGCCACGAGTTCCTCGCCACCTTCCGGTTGAACGACAATCTTTGGAGCGAACAAGTGATACAGAGCGGGGATGACGAGCAGCGTCAACAACATCGAACTGACTAATCCCCAGACGATTACCGTCGCCAGCGGCCGCTGGACATCGGAACCGAGTCCACGGGCGACGGATGCCGGGAGCAACCCGAGGATCGCGACAAGTGATGCCATCATGATCGGACGCATTCGTCCGAGGGCACCTTCGACGATCGCTTCGTCGACAGATCGACCGGTCCGTCGCAGTGCGGTGATCCACTCCACCATCAAGACACCGTTCATGATCGAAACGCCAAACAAGGCCGCAAACCCGACACCGCTGGAAACATTAAGCGTCATCCCCCTCACATAGAGTGCGACAGCTCCACCGATGAAAGCAAACGGCACGGAAAGCAGTACCAGCAGAGATTCCCGTTGTGTGCCGAACGTCAGTACCAGTAGCCCGTAAATCAGGACGATCGTGATCGGAATCACAAACAGAAAATGACGGCTGGCGCGTTCCAGGTTTTCAAACATACCGATCCATCGCACTGTGACGCCGGCAGGAACCGTGACTTCCCTGGCAAACAGCGCTTTCGCCTCGGCAACAAAACTTCCCTGATCGCGTCCGACAATGTCGCTTCGAACTGTGATCCTACGGCGATTACTGTCACGAGCAATCATCGTCTGGCCATCGGTCAGGGCGAAATCTGCAACCTGCGACAAAGGAATCGGAATTCCTTCTTTTGTATAGACAGGAAGTCGTCGAATCGATTCCGCCGAGGCCAGAAGTTGTCTGTCGATACGCACGACAATGTCAAATCGTCGTTCACCTTCGTACAGCATCCCGATCGGCTCGCCACCTAAAGCGGTATTGATCAAGTCGTTCACAGCTTCAATTTGAATACCGTAACGAGCACAACGGGCTCGATCGGGTTGAATGACCAGTTGTGGCTGAGGTCCTTCCTGTTCAATATTGACATCCAGAGCACCTCGAACACGGCGCAATACTGTCACCGTCTGCCTGGCCATCTCCAGCAATCGCTCGGAATCCGCCCCCGAGAACTCCACGGCAAGATTGGCGGAGGTTCCATTCGTATCTTCGGTCACGCTATCAATAATCGGCTGTGTGAAGTTGAAG
>CAIWEX010001272.1 GCA_903911795.1 uncultured Schlesneria sp. | reverse complement strand
TGAAACAGCCACACGGAGGTAGATAAGAGAACAGTGTGTTTTGTCAAGGAGGCACATTTTATTGTTTATTTTACAGTGTGTGCTGCAGAGATTATTCATAGTACAACACGTGTGTGTGTGTGTGTGTGTGTGTTGAGACGGACTGTGACGCGTACCTGCTCCACGGGGCATCGTATTCTTCCTTACCTTTCTTCGGCAGGAAGACTTTCATTTCCACTGGCTCAGCTCAACGAGGGCAGGCCAATCCGAGCGACAGACATGACACCAGATACTTCGATTTCGCGAGACGCATGTGGATACAGAACTGGACAGTAGGCGCCTCGTTGACTGGGAATCGAGGCGCGCATCGGTTGGTTTGGCTTGTAAACACTGAAAACCAGGGGCGCGGCAAACCAATTGAACCCGCCAGGTGATCGTCACTCGAGCCACTCCAGGGGCTTCAGCACGGTCGCGACACCCAATAACTGGCATAACCGGAATTCTCAACGCACGTGCCCGTCTTCACCACCTCAGCGGATTTCTTTCAGGGTGATCCGGCACGTGTGATGCAACACAGTTGTCGCGGATACCTCGCCAGTCTCCCCGACACGAATTCACTCGGTTAGGCGAACCTTGTGAGTGACTGTCAACACGTGTGTGTGTGTGTGTGTGTGTGTGTGTGTGTGTTAAATAACGAAAGAATTGAAACATGTTGAATCTGATCAAGCGTTTTTCCAAGGACGATCACGGTTTTGTTGTCTCGAGCGAACTCGTCCTGATCCTCACCATCGGCGTCATCGGATTGATCGTTGGTCTGGACTCCGTTCAGAACGCCGTCGTCGAAGAATTGGCTGATATCGCTGCTGCAGTTGGTAGCCTGAATCAGAGCTACACGTACAGCGGATTCAGTGTTGCGGCCGTTGGCGGTGTTCCCCTGACGACAATGGGGTCCACCTTCGCGGACTCCAAAGACACCAACGATGCTGCTGGTGTGTCCGGAGGCGTTTCACAGTCGGTCACCATCACGAATCCAATGGCTGAAACTCCCTGATCTTCCTGCCTAATAGCAGCCGGGCGGTGGAACGTTTCCGCCGCCCTTTTTCTGTTCCAGCGATGGAATTGCATGGGACGAATGCGACTGCTCGCAGAGCTTCGCCGAAGAATGCGGTTTCGCGCAGCTTCATCGATCAATCGAGATGGTAAAGTTTATGTGACCGGCAAGGCTTCTCTGTGATGAGCAGTCTTACTTGGTGTCACTTCTGCGTTCAGTAAGGTTGCCCGATGAGAAATGACAGAGAGCGCTGTGAGAAAATGAGAACATCATCGCGTCGTACAGCTTCCTTCGGAAAGTTAGTCACGGAATTCGTCAGTGACGAACACGGGGCCGTCCAGGTCTCTGAATTGATCCTGATGGCTTCGATTCTCGCCATCGGCAGTATCGTTGGGCTCAGTTCCTATCGTAATGCCGTCGTTAGCGAATACAGCGATCTTGGATTGGCGGTTGGTTCCTTGAACCAATCCTTTTCCTATGCATTGCCAGGTGGCGGAACGGTCAGCTATTCCGACACCGAACCTGATCCAACTGACGTTGCCGTTAGCCAGTCAGGCCCCACTGCAGAACAATAATGTTTCGTAGAAGCGCCAAAACAGCTTTTCAACACTATGTGTGACGCTCCAAACATCCGTTGACAATTAGCAGGCCAACTCAAGTGAAAAAATACATCCAATCTCTGGGACGGACAGGACTGTTCGCTTGTCTTGCGTTGTTGCTGGGCGCTCTCGGCGTCATCGCGTCGCGAATGAACCAGCCGACACCGCCACCTCCTGTTCCGAAACTTTACGATGTTCCGGTGGCAACCGCAGATTTGCAGGTTGGAAGGCTGATCGCCAAGTCAGACTTCTATGTGCAAAAGCTGACTGCGGAGCAAAAGAAAGCAGCCGGATTTAAGGATGCCCATTATTCGCTGGGTAAAGACTTGACCGGTCGCATCGTCCGTACACCGATTCGCAAAAATCAGTACTTCCCCCTGGATTCGCTCTACCCTGATGGAACTGGCCCGTCGATTTCCGAGAAATTGCGGCCTGGCATGCGCGCCGTCATGATTCCCGTCGATGCGGCCAGCATCACGAACCTGACGACACCAGACTCCTACGTAGATGTTCTGTTCCGGCCTGCGACGACTCCGCCATCGGACGGAAAGTTCACGCTCACAGGGGGAAGAATCCTGGAACGTGCCCAAGTGCTGGCAGTCAATCAGAAGTGGTACGCGCAGACGCTGCCGGCCCTGCAGCAGGATTCGCACGGAGGAGGGGGCGTCACCTTGGCGGTCACGCTCGAGCAGGCCGAAATGTTGAAATCGCTTGAGCCTCTCGGGAAATTCTCACTGATTGCCGCTCCCGACGCTGGAGCGGCCCCAAGTGGAGCAATTCCCGATGCGGAACGGATGAAGCAGATTCTGGGATTGAATGATCCAAGTCCTCCTCCGGAACCAGTGCTGATCCCAACCATGGAACTCGTCCGGGGAGGTGTCATCACCCGAGTTCCGCTCGACTCACCGATTGCGACTTCTATACGTGGGGATCCGTACTTTATTCCTGCGCCGGGTGATGTGCCGATGGATCTTTATCCAATTCCCGCTGGTCCGCAGCCGTACTTCTATCCTGAGCCCGTGTCCGGGCAGATGGCGCCCGCGCAACCTGCACCTGGACAACCTGCTGCCCCACAACCGGTGCCACAGCCAACACCTGTACCAATGCCTGCGAACCCGCCGGCCCCGAGTCCAAACCTGTTGAATGACCCGATTCCTCCACGACCGATGTCGTCCCGAAACTACGGTGGCAAAGTTCGTGTCAGCAATGTTCCGAGTGCTGGCCCCGTAGCAGCAAGAGGCGTAGCGCCGGTCCCTCGCAAGGCACCCCTGTCGATGGTCAAGCAGCCAACTCAAGTCGCTTCTGCCCGGCCGGGAACGTCCGCAGCTCCGCGGATGACACCTGTCAGCAGGGCAACTGCCGCGTCGACAGCCACAGCATCACGTGCCGCAGCGCCGGCCGCGCCAAGTAGACCCGCAGCAAATGTCACCGCAGTACGGCATGTCGGTGGTGCCGTCCCCGCTCAAAAAGCGGCTACCGGACAGCCTCCCGCACCCGTGGTCAATCGACGGACGCAACCTACCGTCCCAAGGGGACCGCAGCCGCAGGTTTCAGCGGTGTGGATGCGTCCCGCAACTGATCCACGGATCGTGCGGGCTTCCGCAGCCTTTAAATCTACCCCGCGACGCTGACCCCGACGCCAATCTGCGTTGATTGCGAACATCCGTTGATGACGTTCTGCGGAGAAGGTGCGCAGCGACAAAAGGCTTATAAACCGCGCCAAGTCGATCCTGTTGATTGGAAAACGAGATGACAATAGACCAGTTCACAGCCGTGCTCTCTGAGTTACCGGATGATCAAGTGATCCCGGCTCGATTTGCTGAAATCGAGGGCGCGATTCGCTTTCAGCAGTTGAAGGTAAGGCTCCATGAACAATTGCTGGATGCCATCCAGCTGTCGTCGCTGCAGGGGGCAGAAAAGTCCAAACGCGAGGCGATTCTTCAACGAGCAATCTCGACCCTGGTCAGCCGGCGTGCCTCGCACCTCGCAATTGACGACCAAGCTCGGATGGAACAGGAGTTGATGGATGAAGTTGAGGGGATGGGACCGTTGGAATCTCTGTTAAACGCTCCCGACATTAGCGACATCCTTGTCAACAATCCCTATGAGGTTTACATTGAACGGCGTGGATTACTGGAAAAGACCGATGTGATTTTCGCGGACAGCCGGCACCTTTTACGCATTATTCAGCGTATGGCGTCTCGCGTGGGGCGACGGGTCGACGAATCACATCCGATGGTTGATGCGCGGCTTCCAGACGGAGCCCGCTTGAATGCAACGATACCACCTCTGGCTGTCGATGGACCGACGTTGTCGATACGACGTTTTCCGCAGGAACCGTTGACGGTCGATGATCTGCTGGCAAATCAGACTTTAAACGAGGATATGGCCAGCTTTCTACGATTGTGCGTCCAGGCTCGCCGTAGTTGTCTGATCTCGGGGGGAACCGGAGCGGGAAAGACAACGCTTCTCAACGCATTGACCTCAGCCATTCCCCTGAGTGAACGCATCATCACCGTGGAAGACTCTGTGGAATTGCGTCCACTGCATCCGCACGTTGTTCGACTGGAGAGTCGACTGGCGAACACGGAAGGACGCGGGGCACTGACTCACCGCGACCTGATCCGGAATGCATTGCGAATGCGACCAGATCGCCTGATCGTCGGCGAAGTCCGCGGCCCTGAGGCCGTTGATATGCTGCAGGCGATGAATACCGGACACGAAGGTTCGCTTTCGACGATACACGCCAACGATACGCGTGATGCTGTTGCCCGACTCGAAGTCATGGTGGCGATGGGTGGTATGGAGATTTCGGTTCCAGTCATTCGTACTTACATCGCTTCCGGAATTCATGTCATTGCCCATGTCTGCCGCCTTAAGAACGGACAACGCAAAGTTCTTCGTATCTCGGAACTCATTGGCGCAGCACGCGGCGAGTTTCAGATCGAAGATGTCTTCCGATGGGACATTGCCAGCGAGCAGTTTGTGTCCACGAAGTACGTTCCGCGATGCATCGAGCAATTGCGCCACTCGGACCCTGGAACCGTTGAGCGACTGTTCGGTCCAGCGAAGATTATTGGGGTGAGCGGTCCGCCATCCATCGCGAATGGTGCAACGGCTGTTACTTCTGTGAACGGATTGCACACACCCGCTTGAAAGGAATGAGCAGCCTTACACGATGCCCGCCCGGAGCGACTGTCGCTTCTTTTGGTATCGCCATTCTAGTGTATAGCCGTGAAGGTCGTGTCTATGACGTTACTTATCGGGATCTTACCATTCTTGACTATGATCTGCGGTATCGGCGCCATCATCAGCATGATGGTGGGGCAGGGCCAGCTGGTGGATGTGGATGAACTGCTGGTTGACGAAAACCTCAGATCCGTTCAGTCCCGGGGCATCCTGGGAAATCTGCAGTCCCGCGTGGCGATCTGGCTTGATGATGCAGAATTATCAATCTCTCCCCGATCGGCGCTCATTGGAGGCCTGCTTATGCCGGCCTGGTTCGGCGTCTGTGGATTCATTTTTGCTTTGCCGATTTCGTGGACCTTGGGCCTGGCAATTCTTCCACCGTTGATTGCCGGGGTGGCTCTGGCATTTCGCCGCCGTCAGCGGCTGAATCTGTTCCGCGAGCAGCTGCCGGAAGCGGTCAGCCTGCTCGCCCGTTCCACGCACGCCGGCTTGAGTATTGATCAGGCGGTGATGGTGGCAGAGGAAACACTCACGGGGAGAATTGGCCGCGAGTTCAGGATCTGTCGGCAGCAGTTACAAATCGGCAGCAGCCTGGGCAACGCATTTCTCGCGATGGCGAGTCGCACCCGCAGCCCGGATGTTTCGTTCCTGGCGGTAATCCTGCTGGTGCATCGCGAAGCTGGTGGGAAACTGGCAGAGACACTGGAGCGATTGTCCGCGGTCCTGCAAGACAAGTTGACGATGCGACGTCAGCTCCTCGCAGCAACGAGTGCAGGTCGTTTTGCGACGAAAATCCTCGTTCCGTTCGGGCCTGGATTATTCATCTTGATGTCGATCATCCAACCGCAACACACGGCGAAATTCTTCTCGTCGCAGCTGGGCTGGACTGTGTTCTGGGCAGGCTTGGTCGTCGAATTGCTTGGAATCATCTGGGTTGTATCACTGACTCAGGAAGACTAACGGAAAGGGACGGCTGTGAATGACCTTATCGTATTCTGCTCGATCGTCGTCGCTGCATTCGCGATTTTTGCAATGCTCGATGCCTTCCGGGTCTCGCGACCTTCTGCCTTGCCGCCATCGGAACCTCTGGATCTGCTGGATGAGGAGCCGGTTCCCGCATGGGTAGGACTTCTGGCCCGTGCCATACCACAATTACCTGTCGAAAAGCAACGACTCCAACGTGATCTGTTGCGCATCGGAGATTATCAGCCACACTCACTGGTTCGATATCTTGCGATTCGTAATGCACGCATTTTTGCGGTGCTTGTAGTCGCGGCCTACTTCGCTGTTTTGCTCCCTGTATTCCGCTCGCTCATCATGATCTTGAGTGTGTGCGCCGCGATTGTCCTGTACGCGATTCCGGGCTTGCTCATGCATCGCAAGGGGGATGCTCGCGTCAATGGTATCATGCGTGCTCTTCCCGATTCCCTGGACATTCTGTCCATGTGTTTGTCTGGCGGTTTGCAAGTGGACGACTCGATGCGGCACTTGACTCGATTCGCCAACGTGAACCATCCAGAGCTGGCACTGGAGTTTGAAATTCTCGGTCGCCAGGCCGCTGCGACATCGTCTAGCGAGGCAATGAATCGCATGGGGACGCGATTAGATGTTCCGGAGATCCGGTCACTGGGATTGCTGTTAAAGCAGGCTGAACGACTCGGGTCGAGTGTGTCTCAGGGATTTGATGAACTCGCGGGTAGCTTGCGACGCGCATTCCGGCAGAAGGCTGAAGCGAGGTCAAATACTCTTGCCATGCAACTGCTCTTTCCTGTCGTCTTCTGCCTGATGCCGCCGATCCTGGCAATTCTGCTGGGCCCGCCGCTGATAGAGTTGAAAGACCACCTCTCGTCAAATCTTGTGAAGTCGCATAGCCACCCATTA
>CAIWEX010001271.1 GCA_903911795.1 uncultured Schlesneria sp. | reverse complement strand
TTGGTATGCAGTTCGCACACCAATTCCCCACCTGTGGTGGCCGTCGAATGAACGCAAGTGCGACATTTCAGTTCCGCCACTTTACCGCCGTGACAGTTGTCTTGGAACGGGCACATCTTACACTGGAACCATGCCGCGTTTTCTGAGATACGCGGCGGGGGTTTGTCGGCGCTGGCGATCTTCTTGGCTTTGTCGATGTAGTGGTTGGCTGCTTCAGCATTGTATGCCGTAATGCACGATGTCTCATCCCGGCTACCGGGGGTGCAGACCGTCAGATAGTGCCACATGATATTGAAGTAGTGCATATATAGCTGGGCTTGAGCGTAGTAAATCTCGTCCCACTCCAGCAAAGCATTCGGCTCGTCGTGGACCTTTAGCTTCAAAAGCTTACCGAACTTCTCGACGTTTACGCACTTGTGTTCCCAGACATGCTTTTCTGGATTGTATTGCAGCCCCTGCATGATGCCGTCCAGATGCCCGCGAATGTGGCCGTCTTCAAACCCAAACTGTTTGCCGTCTTCTTGATGGGTATGGAGTGCGATACCGCGCACCAACCGCAAGCGGTCAGCCATAATCCCTTCGCTGTGGTGGCCGTCTGCGATTGCCTTGAGGGACTTGGCGGTCATCTTCTCCGCGTTGACCCAGTGGAATTGATTCCATATGCGCCGCTCGCACGCCGCGCCAATCGAGGACGCGCCAATGTATCCACGTTGCTCCGAGACATGCTGCGCCTCAAGGGCCTCGTTCATACGCATGAGCGTGTTATCTGGCAGGTTGATGGGGACCATTAATTCTTCCTCAATATTAGTTCCAACCGAGCCATAGCGTTCCATGCGGCGTGGGTTGCATGGAGCATGGCGCTCTCGGGGTCTGTGCCGTCCTTCATTAGATGCCGCGCCAGGGCCTCGCTGTACCGCTCCAAGGCGTCAGGCACAGTCTCCCAGCCGTTCCATGTGTACTTGGCAGCGCCGAACTCCGACGCCCGCGCAACCTCCTCAACGGCTCGCGGGAATTGCTTTAGAAACCCGCGCAACACCAACGGCTTGCCAGCGTCGTGTTTAACACCTGAGTCGGTCATGGCGAAATCCTGATTATTACCGTGCTAGTCTCATTGTGCTTTGACGACGTGTTCCATCGTGACCGCTTGCTAGGCGCTGCCTTTGAGCTTGCGCGAAGGCCAGTCAGCCGAAACTTTTTGGCATGGTCTTGTGCGGCCACGATGTTGTCGGCCTTGATGGTGACGTAACTCGTGACGATTGCGATGTATTCGCTCACGTCCTGTCCTCCTTCTCTGTCGGTGCGGTGGTGGGGGCGGTCATAGCTATTCATTTCCCGAAATAAAAACTTCGTAGAAGCGCACAAGCATTTTGATCACCGCTTGTCGGTCGTCTTCGGCAAGAGTCTCTACGACCTTCGCTGCTGCGTTAAACGCCTCTAGGCGCTTGGCAGTATCGGGTTTTACGCGTTCGGTGATCGGCGTTTTTGCCATCACACTTTCTCCTGTTCCACGCTCGGTGCGAGGGTGAATGGGGAGGGCAGGGGCATCCAGTGGGTGAATTTCACGGCTGTTTCGTATCTCGATGAACTTGCGTCTGTCACCCAAACTTCGCACCCAGCACTCCACCTGATCATTTGAGGGTTGTACCGACGACGAAGCAGTTCTGGCGAAAAGCCGACGATGGCTGTCCCATCCTTCGGCGCGCTTTCCATCGGCCTCCACCCCTCTGCTGTGGGTGCAAGCGCGAGGATGGCGTCGGCTGCTTGCTCTGCCCGAACGTCTATTTGAGAAACCGCGACCGGCATATCGGCCTTGATGGAGTTTTTT
>CAIWEX010001270.1 GCA_903911795.1 uncultured Schlesneria sp. | reverse complement strand
GGCGTCGATGCACTCGTCGCCTTCCTGAAAGATTTCGAAGCAGCAAATGCCCGCTGATCTGGGGCAGCGGTCGAAAGCACTTCCCGAACTGGTTGATTCACTCAACCAGTTCGGTTTTGCCGTGGCCCGAAAATGGGTTCCTTTGACGACAATTGAGGAATTGCGTCGTTTGCCTGAATCGTTGGACGATGCGTCGTACGTACGGCGATCGGGTTCTGTCTACGGAATCCGGCAACTCCTGACGGTGGCTCCCCACCTTTATGAGATCGCCACTTCGACGCCGATCATCGAATTGGCTCGAGCAGTCCTCGGGAATGATGCCAAACCCGTTAAAGGAATCTTTTTCGACAAAACGCCAGATGCCAATTGGCCAGTCCCGTGGCATCAGGATGTCACAATCACCGTTCTAGAATCGCGCGAAGTTTCTGGATTCGAAATGAGACCCGTGAAAGACGGAGTTGTTCATGCGATTCCGCCTGTTGAAATCTCTGAAAACATGGTCGCCTTGAGGATTCACCTTGACGATGCGACGGCTGATCATGGTGCCCTCAGGGTCATTCCAGGTTCCCATCGATCTGGTCGATTGCCGCCGGAACAGATGGGCCAGTGGCTGACGAATTCACCGGCTACTGTCATTCCGACAGCCACCGGAGATATCTTGCTGATGCGACCGTTGCTGCTCCACGCCTCGTCGCCTTGCCAGACACCGGGACATCGTCGGGTTATTCACATCGAATACGCGGATCGCGATCTTCCTGGTGGACTGGAGTGGGCTGGTTAATCTGAAATGTGAATCCCGCTCCCAAAGTCAATGGTGATTTCAGTATCGATTTTGATTTGGAAAAAGTGTGAAGAATCGCATGCCATTTCGCATTCCCTTGAGTGAATATCTCGCTCTGGGGACTTACCTGCTGAAATGGCTCGGACTGGCGATTCCCTTGGGGATTCTTGTGGGGTCGGCTTGCGCCTTTTTTCTCTGGACGTTGGAGTGGGCAACCGTCGTTCGCGGTCAACATCCGGGGTTACTTTATTTCCTGCCACTGGCGGGAGTCGCGGTCAGTTGGCTCTACCGAAAATACGGGAAGTCCGTCGAATCAGGCAATAACCTGATTGTGGATGAGATTCACGAACCCGGCGGAGGTGTCCCATTACGGATGGCACCGCTCGTGCTGGCAGGGACTGTTGTGACGCACCTGTTTGGCGGTTCGTCCGGACGCGAAGGGACGGCAGTGCAGATGGGGGGCAGCATCGCCAGTGGTTTGGCGTCACTGTTTCCGCGTCTTCCTCGAAGTGACATTCCCACATTGCTGATGGCGGGTGTGGCAGCAGGTTTTGGTGGAGTATTTGGGACTCCGGTCGCCGGGATGATCTTTGCACTGGAAGTTCTCGCCCTCGGCAAGACGTCGTATGGGGCAATACTCCCCTGTCTGATCGCGGCGATTGTGGCAGACCAAAGTTGCGTGGCGTGGGGGATTCAGCACACTCACTACCACGTCGAAACACGGATCCCCTCGGGGGAAATGCATCAATTCTCTGGATTCCTGCTATTAACGAAAGTGGCCATCGCGGGGATTGTGTTTGGTTTGGCCAGTCGACTGTTTTCTGAGTCAGCCCATGGATTCCACCATCTGTTTCGCACTCGAATCAAAAATCCTGAATGGCGGGCTGCCATTGGTGGTGTGATCATTATCGGGCTGGTTCACCTTGTTGGAACTCGAGACTACCTGGGGCTTGGCGTCTCTTCGACGGATCCAAACGCAGTGACGATTCTGAGTTGCTTTCGGGATGGGGGAGCCGGCCCATTGAGTTGGCTCTGGAAGACCCTGTTTACTGTAATCACGCTGGGGTGTGGCTTCAAAGGTGGTGAGGTCACACCGTTGTTTTTTATCGGGGCGGCACTCGGCAATGCCCTGGCGTCGGTTTCAGGTGCGCCTGTTGATTTGTTTGCGGCCCTTGGTTTTGTCGCTGTTTTTGCCGGTGCCACCAATACTCCGCTTGCCTGTACTGTGATGGCGATGGAATTGTTTGGCAGTGAACACGCTGTTTTCTACGCCGTCACCTGCGTACTGGCATATCTCACGAGCGGACATTCGGGCATCTACCTTTCGCAACGGATTGGAACACCCAAGATCTCGCCAGGTACTTCCCCGCGCGGCTCGTTGCGAGAAGTACGTGACCATCGGTGAGACGGCCTTTGATGAGATCGCGTCATAAAGCTCCGTTAGGACTCGCGTTGAGGTTTGATGCTGGATGGCCGGACAATGTAGATGTCTGATTCGAAACTTGATCCTCGTTCGTTAGTGTTTGTTTGGACAGAGACGATTTTGGGGAAGACTGGCAAAACTCATCGAGATGACGTTACCATCAGAGTTGCTCAGAATCGGTGATTTTCAGGCTGAAACGATCACAGGTTGCGACTTTACGTCAAGCAAACCGAAGTCAGACATAAGAATGAATCCCTTGAAAACAGTATTAAAACTGATCGTTGTCACAGCATGCATGTCCGGTTGTAACCCCGGCCCAAAAGCGCCAACGGGCGCAACAACAACTCAGCCTGCTGACGCAGGGACAAGGCTTCTTCCGATTGATAATGTCCTGAAGCTTTCGGACGATGCATTGAAAGCCTTCGAGCAGAAGTTCGCGTGTCAGCTTCCGCAAGACTACCGCAAATTCTTGCTGCAGAACAATGGAGGGTTCCCTTCACCAGACTGTATCTCATTCAAGGAAGCGGGCCACGAGACTGCATCAGATGTCTTTTGTTTTTTTACGATTGGCGATGATCGTAAATGGGCCAGCATCGATTGGCATTGTGACACCTATTCAGGTCGACTACCGAAGGACACGCTTCCAATTGCCAGAGATTCCTGCGGAAATCTATGGCTACTTGCAGTTGCCCGCGAAAGCTCTGGCTCGGTCTTCTTTTGGGATCACGGATCTTACAATACATTCGATGAAACTGATTTGTCCAACTGGCCTCGCGTGGCAGCAAGCTTTGAAGAGTTCTACGGCAAACTGAGCGCCTATGATAGCGCTGCCGTGAATCAATCTGTGCCGAGCAGGTATGCGCTCGTGAAACAAGCAGCTGATGGAATGTCAAAGAAGGATACGGGGTTTAGCACACGAGCGAACCCCGGGTTTGTTTGGCATTGCGACTGCCGCGAGGATGGAAAAGTATCCATGCAATTCGTCAAGTACGAAGTTCACGCATTCACGACTCACACCGACGGATATTCCCAATTGCGATCGCTCAACGGGTTGATCAAAGCCGGACAAACGCGGTTACCGCAATAGACATCGGAAAAATCGCAATACGTTCGGCAAGGTCGATTTTCGCGCGGCTCAACGTCAAAAGCGCCACCCATGCTCATCCGCATTCTTGAACCTGAAGTGATGGATACCGTTGCCGAAGCGGTCGATTACAACTCGATGGATCACAGCACCGTGAACCGTCTGTTCGTTGACGATTTTCTGGCTGCGATCGGCTCGATTCCCAGTACGGAATCACTGCAGATCTTTGATGCCGGGACTGGTACGGCACTCATTCCGTTGGAGTTAGTCAGTCGCAAGGTTCCTGTAATGATCACCGCGAGTGATCTGGCGGAACAGATGTTGATCGTCGCGGCTGAAAATGTGACTGCGGCTGCTTGCGAAGAGTCGATTCGACTCGTCCAATCTGATTGCAAACAGCTTCCCGATGCTTCTGTAACCTACGATGCCGTGATCTCCAACAGCATCATTCATCATATTCCCGAACCACGCCTGGTCCTGGCGGAACTATGGCGAATCTTGAAGCCAGGGGGGCTGCTGTTCGTCCGTGATTTGATGCGGCCCACAGACCTGACGACGTTGGACTGGCTCGTGGAGACCTATGCAGGTGCAGCAAATCCACATCAGAAGCAAATGTTTCGAGATTCATTGCACGCAGCCCTGACCGTTGCCGAAGTCAGTGAAATGATGCGCGACGTAGGGATTCCTGACGACTCAATCCGGGCTTCCAGTGATCGGCACTGGACGATGAGTGTTCGTAAGTCTGCTTTGAATAGCTGAACTGGTTAATTTCTTGCTGAGAAGCACTGCAATCACGGATGCACAGCGATGTCGACATTCTTCCATGGTTGGAGACGAAAGGCTGGCTGTACAACGTTGGTAATGGCGCTGGCGGTCACTGGGTTGTGGGCACGCAGTTTTGCCAAGTCGGATACGGTCGCGTATTTCTCTCGCACATCGATTTATGGAGTGATCTCGGATTCACGAGGGCTCACATGGATTCGGAATACCCCAAGAGACGCCTCCCATCTATCTGGAGCGGCTGGTCATTGGACTTGCGAATCCGTTGATGCCATTCGTATGGAGCAAGTGGATGATTTTTTGCTCAAGGAAGTCGTTTGGAGGTGGAAATGGAACGGATTTGACTTTGCGGAAATTCATCAAGGTGAAGTAATTAATTATGGAGGAGGACGACTCCAGAAGGGGAGCATCCCTCACTGGTCTCTCGTTTTCTTGCTCACGCTGTTGTCTGCCAGACTGATAATCTGGCCGAGAAAGAAAAAGCCGCCGGTCGGTAGCGAGCCAGATGGGTGCCGACGCTGACGGAAGAAGCCACTGTTTCCGAATGTCAGGGATGACTCTCAAAAAATAGCCAGCGAATCTCACAGGAGGAGGAAGCGGAACAATGTTCGTTTGTAGCAAATCCACGTCTCCTGATGTATTGTTCTCGTCAACGCAGGCGTGGGCGGTGTGATGCCTAGGCCCGTTTGGATTTGCACCTATTGATTCGGGACCATCGGCATGAAGCAAACTCAGACCACTCGTCGTGATTTCCTCAAGCAGTCGACGCTGCTGGCTGCGGCCGGAAGTACGCTGCCCTACTTCCAATGGAGCCAGCCGGCATTCGCCAACCAGTCTGCCAATTCACGTCCACGCATCGGGTGTATCGGCGTGGGGAGCATGGGGACAGGCGATGCCCACCAGCATGCCAACTTTGGCGATATTCTGGCGGTGTGCGATGTTGACAGCCGCCATGCGGAACGAGCCAAGAACGACGGGAAGCTCGGTAAAGGCAAGGCCGACGCCTACGGCGACTACCGAAAGGTTCTGGAACGCAACGACATCGATGTCGTCAGCATTGTCACCCCGGATCATTGGCATGTGAAGATCGCCATCGAAGCCTTGCAGGCTGGCAAGCACGTCTTCTGCCAGAAGCCGCTGACGCTGACTCTGGAAGAAAACCAGTTGATGCGCAATGCGTGCCGCAAGCACAAAGACAAGGTGATGTTCATCGGGACACAGCAGCGCAGCGACCGCAATCTGTTTCTGCGAGCGGTCAACATGGTTCAAAAGGGCCTGCTGGGGCAGATCAAGACCGTGACAGTCGGGATTAACGGTGGCGATGTTGGCGGGCCATTCAAGAAGGAAATGCCTCCCGAAGGACTCGATTGGAACATGTGGCTCGGGCAGGCACCGATGGTCGATTACATCAAGGAGCGCTGCCACTATCAATTCCGCTGGTGGTACGAGTACTCGGGCGGAAAGTTCACAGACTGGGGTGCTCACCACGTCGATATCGCAACCTGGGCGATCGGAGCCGACCAGGAAGGTATGGGCCCGATCGAAATCGACGGAACTGACGCCAAGCATCCTGTTGAATTCAAGGATGGCTTCCCGACCGTCGACGATCGTTACAATTCTGCAAATGACTACGCTGTCAAATGCAAGTATGAAAACGGGATCGAGATGATCGTCACGAGCCGTGGCGACAACGGCATTCTGTTCGAAGGATCCGAAGGCCGTTTGTTCGTCAATCGTGGCAAGATCACCGGAACGCCAATCGACGAAAAAGTCGACGACGGCAAGTACGGCGACGAAGATCTGGTGAAACTCTACAAGGGTAAGCCCTATGAAGGTCACAAGAACAACTTCTTCCGCTGTATCGCTGAAGGGGGGCTGCCCGTTTCCGACGTGTACTCACACGTCCAGACGATGAATACTTGTCACCTGGCAGCCATCGCAGCACGCGTCGGCCGTGTCATCAAGTGGGACCCGAAGGCCGAAAAGATCGTCGGCGACGAAGTTGCCGCGAAACTCTTTGCGCGAGAACAACGCAAGGGTTTTGAGATTCCTCGCGTCTGAGATCGCAGGATCGCTGAGTTTTGTACTTCTGATGGCTGGTGAGATCTGAATGCTCACCAGCCTTTTTTATTGACCGATTCATCTACGGCTGCAGATGCCTCAAAAAGAACTCGGCACGGCGGCGCTTTCCATAGGGTGATTCGGCGGCACCGTGGCCCGCTCCTGGAATAATCACCAGATCAAAGTCCTTGTCGGCCTTCACAAGGGCGTTCGCGACCTGCATCGTACTAGCCGGGTCGACATTCTTGTCTAACTCACCTACGACGAGCATCAGTTTTCCCTCCAGGCGTTTGGCCTGAGTCACATTTGACTGCTCTTCGTAGTGAGGTCCGATCGGCCAACCCATCCATTGTTCATTCCACCAGATCTTGTCCATCCGGTTGTCATGGCATCCACAGTCTGAAACCGCAACCTTGTAGAAGTCTGCATGGGCGAGCAGAGCTCGCGTACTACTCTGGCCACCGGCACTCCCCCCGTAAATGCCAACGCGATTCAGATCCATCGACGGATATTTTGCAGCGGCTGCACGAATCCACGCAATTCGGTCCGCAAATCCCGAGTCCCCCAGGTTCTGCCAGCAGACATCATGGAATGCCTTCGACCGATGACTGGTTCCCATTCCGTCGCATTGGACAACGATGAATCCAAGTTCCGCCATTTCACGTACCCAACCACTGGCTGTTGTGCTGAATGATTTGGGGACAAACGCGCTGTGTGGTCCCGCGTAAATATATTCGATGACAGGATACTTCTTCGACGGGTCAAAATCGGTCGGTCGATAGATGACACCATAGATATCCGTGGTTCCATCGCGTCCCTTCGCTGTAAACCGTTCGGGGGCGAGCCAGCCCTCAGCCAGCAGTGACGTCCATGTGGCTCGCTCAAGATCACAGACAAACGAACCGTCAGCTCGCCTCAATTGAATAACGGGTGCAAGATCAACGCGTGACCACGTATCGACGAAGAATTTTCG
>CAIWEX010001269.1 GCA_903911795.1 uncultured Schlesneria sp. | reverse complement strand
CCCGTAGGTCAGGCTGTGCCTGACTCTTGGAAGTCAGGGTGTAATCGTCCCGCAGCTTGGCGAACAACGCCGTCACCTGACATCACTTCGTCAGGCACAGCCTGACCTACGGGGCTCGATGGAAACGGGCTTTTGCACTACGCAGCGATGGTGTACCGGTGGCGTAGGGCACAAGCCCGTTTCCACCGAGATGAACTCGGTGGGGCTATCGGATTGCTCCGAGATCTTATTCGCAGGGGCCACGCGTGGTACCCGTTGCTGCTTTGGCTACTGGGGTGCAGATTCTTGGCAGTCCACATCAATGACGGGACCAATTAGACAAAGCACTTGCTGGCTTTGATTTCAGAAAATGCACCCGTGAGGACTCGAACCTCAAACCCTCGGTTCCGAAGACCGATGCTCTATCCAATTGAGCTACGGATGCAAGAGATTACTCTGCAACGAGTTAGGCGAATCGCGAGACTCACCCGGCCTGCGGTCGGTCCGCAGGCGTCGTTGAAATGGTGATTCTAATGACCGTTTGCCGGTCAGTAAATCCTCAGAGCCAAATTGATGGAGGGCAAATTCGGATTATCGGGTCCCTCGCCCGCCACCTCCTCCGCCGTTGGGTCGTGGAATGCCGGTTCCTCCACCGCCTCCGAAGTTCGGTCGTTGACCTCCACCGCCGCCATTGCCGAAGTTTGGACGCTGTCCACCTCCGCCACCGCCAGTTCCTCGATTGCGACTGCCTTGATTTCCCTGTTGCATCCGCTGGATCAACTGGGGGTCTCGTACAGCATCAGGTGGTTGACCTCCACCTTGCTGGTCGGCTCCCCCTTGATTTCGGCGGTTGGCACCTCCCCGCGTGGCAGTGATTGTCACTTTGGGGATCAGTGATGTCAGAGTCGCGGAAACGAGGGTCGGGTCGGCGGTTTCCAGATGCATGATGCGAACCGTCTGGCGAGCATCGCGGGCTCGTTCGTCGATCGATTTCACCAGGCTTTCAATCTGCCGGAACAGGTTTTCGTTACAGGCTACGATCAGGTGACTGGTTCGACGATCAACGCCGACCGACAATTGGACGCCGGGGTCTTTACGACCACCTGCCCCCCCCTGAGCTCCACCCATCAGCATGGCCAGTGGATTGAATCGCTGACCATTGGCCCCTTGCTGTGCCTGGGCGTCGGGTGTCATCGAGTCCTTAAAGACACTTTCCACGATATCAGCGACGTCATCGACTTCCGCGAATTCGATGGGTATTGAACGTGGCACACGGTCTCGCAGTGATTCCGGCAGTTCTGAGGAATCGAGCAGTTCCAGCATCGTTTCGACTTCTGCGATCTGATCGCGCGGGCCTGTCACAAACAGGGCGTTGGCCCGAATGTCGGTGATGATCCGCAGATCGTTGGCTCCCCCCAGTGTCTGATTCAACCCGGTCGCGTTCATCATTCCGCGTCCCAGAGTGGACAGCCCACCAGTCAGTGAACCGAGCATCCCGGTGTTGCCCGTGGTGCTGGCGGTTACGGTGCTTTGAGGAAACAGGCGTTCCAGCATCTGGGCCGTATCCGTGGCATCGGCAGTCCGCAGGTAGAAGACGGTCCAGCGAGTTCGCATCGGCATCGATGCGGCCAGCGCGTTGTACATGTCTTCGAACTGATCCAGAGCCTTGGTGTCGTCAGAGCTGATGATAACTTCGTCACCGACCACGGAAACGCTGACCGCGGAGCCACTGTTGATCTGTGCAGGCTCGCCCCCATTTTCAGTTTCTGATGGAGCCTGAGCCTTGTTCTGTTCCTTTGGGGCTTGTTCGGCACCTTCGGCGGGCCGTCTGGTTCGTCGTGGTGCTTCGGAATCGCGGCCTTCACCCGACTGACTCACTTGCAGGATCGAGGACCGACGCTGTGGTTGTGGTTCCGGCTCGGCTTTCTGGTTGGACGAGGTCTTGCCGTTCGACGATCGATCCAGCACTGGGCGTTCAATGGGACGGGCAGGGGGAGCTTCTTCCGCCGGTGCCTGCTCATCGATCTTACGGCTGGACGGAGTTCGCCGATCGCGAATTGGATTTGGCCGAGATGGGACGACAACCCGAATCGGGCTGCGGTCTCCTGCTTCCCACATCTTCTGCAGCAGCGGAAGCACATCGTCAGGAGCACGCCCGGCGGAATTCAGCGTGCGGACGCGGCCTCGATCGACTTCGGGATTTTCAGGCGTCGGCCCGCTTTCCCCCAGTTGCTGCAGGATGATCTTGACCTGTGCCAACTGGTCCGCAGAACCTCGTACCAACAGTCGTCGGCCAAGAGCATCCGCTTCAATCATCGGAGCACGTGCGTCATTAGCAAACAGGTTCCGCAGGGTATTCGTCGCCTGGATCGGGTCGAGCTTGGTCAGGTTGATGACGGCCACCGATCCGCTGGCTTCGCCTGCCAGAGTCTGAATCAGCTTTTCGATTTCGACGTGTTCTTCGCGAGTGGCCTGAACATGAATCTTGCCAGACTTGGTGTCTTCACCAACGACCAGTCCCGGCATCATCGAATTCAGCGTTCGCGAAACCTGGACGACATCGCCCCCCGCAACCACGTATGCTTTCAAGAAGGCAGGGCTGTCGTTCGCGACGATCTTCTCGCCCGTGGCATTCTTGTCGACATCGATCGACTTCACGACTTCTTCCACAACCTTGACCAGCGATGCCGATGCGGTGATCAGCAGGTGATTGGTCCGGGGATCTGAAGTGACCTGGATTTTTCCGGCGTATTGTGAAGAAGTTGACGGAGCCGATGGGGTTGGTGTCGGCTGTTGTTGACGTGGATCACGGTTGTCGCGGCCATCGCCGCCACGGAATCCCCCGAATCCTCCTGGAAAACCGGGGTTGAAGCCGCCGAACGGCTGAAACCCGAACTGCTGCTGTTGAGAAGACGTTTGTGTGACCGTATTCAGTCCGAACAAGCGTCGGACGGTTCGTTCTGCTTCGGCCGCCGAAATGTGTTTCAGAGGAACGGCGCGGAACGAGGTTTCGCGATTGTCGACGGGGGCTCCGGATTTCAGCAGTCGAATGATTCGACTGATGTTGCTGCCGGTGTCCATGATGTTCAGCGTGTTGGTGTTCTTGAGGGCCGCGACCTTACTCCAGGGCCCCGCCAGTTCCTTCACTTCGGCGACAATTTTGTCGGCTTCGAATCCTTCGAGCGGAATGTCGACGATCACCAGTTCGTTGGCACCATGCTTAGGGAGTTCCTCAACAGAAATCGTCGGCAGAAGACTCGGTGGAATCCCGTTTCCAGTATCGATCGAGACTAGGAACCGGTCACGACGAACCAGGACATAGCCCTTGGGTAGCAGGTATCCATTCAGGACATCCAGCGCTTCGGTAACGGTGTAGGTCTTGTCATCGAAGTAGTTGAACGTGCCGGGAGGGACATCGTTCAGGTCGAGAGTCAGTCCGGCTGCTTCGGCAAACAGTTTTAGAACATCGGCCCAGGGTGCGTACCGGAAGTTGAAGGACAACCGGGCTTCTGCAGCGGTTGGCTTCGTGCTGGTATCGTCTGCGGGGGGGACGTCACCCGATTCGGTACGGACGTTGGTGCTTTTTTCTGCCGAGGCGACACGGGGCGCGAACGATGCGGTCGGAGCAGTCCCTTCCGGGGGCTTTTCATCCGAGAAGACTGTTCGACGTGCAGGTTCCTTCGGTTCTGCGGTTGTCACCGCGGGAGTGTCAGTTCGTGGGCGGCTCATTTCCGGGGGCCGCATCGCTTCGAATTCTTTTTTGACTTCCGCTTTGCGTTCTTCCCAGATCGTTTTCTGCTCGGGCGTCAGAATGTTAATCGCCTTGGCGTCGAGTTCTGCGAACTTGGTGCGAATTTCCTGCATCCGCTTTTCGAATTCTTCGGAGCCCGGGGCACCACTCCCGCCGCGTGGCAGGCTGCGGAAGAATTCATTCTTTTCCATATCGATCTCATTGATGAGCTGCTTCTGCTCTTCAGTGAGACTCAACTTCGTGGCGAACGTTTCGCGACGCACTTCTCGCGTGAAGCTCGCTTCGCCCATCATGCCACCGAAACCGCGACCAAACTCGCGGCCGCTACGGCCTCCTCGATCTTCCGGCCGTCGCTCACCACCGGGACCGCCTGCAGGGGGTTGAGCCACGAGGTCGGCAGTGAGAAACAGCCCAATACTGAGGACCCCACCATTGCGAAGAAGTGTCATCAGGTATTTGAATCGCCGCATGGTCGTCTCCGGGAATTGAGCTGGTGCCGGTCGAGGAACGCGCTGCCTCATGTTTGCACTACGAGACTTAAACGGTTATCGCCGCCGAAAACATCGGAATCACCCGACTTGCCGATAAAACTTATGCTATCGGTCACGTCACATGGTCACAAGATGGGGGATTGTATCGATCAAACCGCCGCGCCGAGGGATTTGAGGAATTTGGCAAAAATCGACGGCGGATTCCTCAAGTTTACACGTTGCGGAGTGTGACTGATTTGATATCCGAACCGCAAAGAGATTCAGGAAATCTTCAGGCGCAGATGGTATCATCTGGGTTGATTCTTCGAAGAAAACGGAGTGGAACGATGGTATTGCGAACTGTCTTGAGCCTGCTGGTTTTGAGTGTCACAGGAGCGGCTGCGGCACAAGAGCGAAGTGAGACGCCCCGTCCGACAGCTGAAGGCCCGGCTGCGTCGCCAGCCCAATCGGTGGAAATTCCTGTATCGTCCGCTGCCGGGCGTGATTCGGAAAAGGTCGCAGTGCCAGTAGTCGCTCCAGTTCCCGTGAAGTCAGTGGAAGTAGCGGTCCCGGTCCAGCCAGGTCAGGCCGTGATCTCGACAGGCGACCCAGCTGCGCCGCAGGCTGTCACAGTGCCAGTAGTTCCTTCGGTACAACCTCGCACGACCCGCAAGGGGTATGCGATGCCTGAGCTGCCTGCGGAATACGTTTCACGCGACAAGAATGGTGATGGCCAAATCGGCCTGTACGAATGGGATCGCAAGAAGTTTGCCGAGTTCACCAAGCTGGATAAGAACGGCGACGGATTTCTGACCGCCGTCGAACTGCTTCCCAAAGGGGTGATGAAGTCTTTCTATTCGAAATCACCCGCGCGTGCAGGGGGCCCCGCTGGCGCTGCCGTTGCAGGAATTCCAGCTGGCACGCCAGGAACTCCAGTTGCGGGGGTTCCGGTCACGGGGACTCCCGACGCCGTGGATCAGGAAGCGCGCAAGACTTTCGGTGACATGGACGAAAACAAGGATGGGGCGATCGATGAGGCTGACTGGGGCCGCAGCCGACGTATTCGTCCCTGGTTCGAAGGGGTCGGGATCAAAGTCAATCTTCCCATGAACATCGAAACTTTTGTCGGCAATTACCGACGGGCGAAAGAGGGTCAAAGCCGCTGACAGTCGTTCATTCTGAACGGTCAACAAAAAACCCCTGCCGGGGCAGGGGTTCAACAAGCGATCCGTAGTGGCAGGAATCTGCCAGACCGGTCAGGCTTTCTTTTTGGTCGCTTTCTTGGCAGCCTTTTTGGTCGCCTTCTTCGCTGGTGCAGCGGCAGCAGCGGTGGCTTTCTTCGGAGCCGCCTTCTTCTTGAAAATGTTGTCGTAGTTTTCCCAGAACTTGGGGGTTGTTCCGGTACGCACGATCGGTCCGCTCATCTCTTCTCCTCTGTATCAAACACTCGCAGAAATCAAAACGGGCGTTCGTCCCACTGACGTCGCCTCGATGATGGTTGGTCATCGATCCTCATCTACTGTTGAAGTGCGGTGATTCTCGAACGAACCCCGAAGACTGTCAAGCTCGCGCAAAATCAGGGCAATCGGCTTTTTCCATGTAGGGTGGAGTCAATGT
>CAIWEX010001268.1 GCA_903911795.1 uncultured Schlesneria sp. | reverse complement strand
GGGAATGAACGGGATCTTGAAGCAATTCGCGGACTGCCAAAACGCCTCGTTGGTCGAAATCGCTCAAAACATGCAGCACGTGAAACGCTCGAAGGCGCGCTTCCAGTGGCGCGTCTGCCTGACGCGCGACTTCGACAGCCGCCTCGATGGCTGGGTCCCCAAGCTTCAGCAATGTGCTGGCCCAGTCATATCTTTTGCCTCCCAAGCCGGTCACGAGTTGAGCCTTGATTTCGGGAACCGTCACGGCGGCCTGCGGCCCCAGTACCGCCAGAAGGTGCAGCGCGGATTCAGCAAGCCGGTCACGATGATGTTGAGAATCCGATTTGTCGTCGTCCTCTTCCTTGGGAGCGTCAGTGGCACTTCGCAGCAACTGCCGAAAGAGCGGTGCATCTTCCGAACGAGGCCCGATGCGCGACAACACCTCGGCGGCATGGCCCATTTCATGATAGAATCGACTGACTTGTTTCTCATCACCGTCGGGACGCTTCACCGCCGGCTCAATGAGTTTCATCAACACTGGCACAGCGTTCGAGAGATCGGCTTCGACAATGGCCATTTCCCGCAGCACATGCATCTCAGACCATGATTCGGCGGCCCTGTTCTGAAAGAACTCCAGGAATTCGGGAACGATATCGGGTTCGCGCGGATTCAGGAACGCCAACGAATACGCCGCAGACTGGCGGACGGCCGCCGACTCCGATTTCAGTCCCGGGCGCAGCAAGGGAAGCAGCCACGTCCGATCGAGTTCGTGATATCCCTGGATGATGTACAGGATTTCGGTCCGTTCGTGCAGGGAACATTTTTCGTCGAGCAAAACGTTGGCGACCGCCGGCATCGCGGGGCGTCCCAGTTTCACCAGCAACTCGATGGCGTCTTTTCTGCCCTGCGGAAACTGCGTCCAGCGACCAATCGCGCCGGCAATCAGCGTGCGATCACCGCGAATTGGCAGGCGTTCGAGAAGGACTGCGGCGGTCGCCTGTTGGGATGGGTCGTCCGATTCCAGCATATTCAAGTAGATTTGCCTCTCGGGCTCGATGTGTCTCAGTTTGCCCAACCAGTCCCACGACCGCTGCCGGACTATGTCTCGGCTGTTGTGGACGGTCCGACCCAGCGCCGGAAGCATCGTCGCCGGGTCTTTCGGCTGGCTGTTCATGGTTGCAAACCATTCGTCGTCGTTTAGCAGTACCATGATCACTGCGGAATCGGGATCGCTCAGATCGAGGGCGATGCTGGCGAGCGCCGATTCGATCCGAATCTTGACTCGCGCCGATTGCGTCGTTGTCGCCAGCTTTTCCAATTCTGCAACGACTTCCTTTGCCGCGGCCCCCATCTGCCGGAAGGCGTTCACGGCCATTTCCTGAGTCTGCTCGTTCTCGCCAAGCATCTGAACGAGGACCGGAATGGCCTCAGCTGCATGTTCCTGCAATTGGCCCAGCGACTTGGCGGCGCACGATCGAACGTAGTCTTTCGGGTGTTTCAATTGAGCGATCAAGTCGGGAACGGCGGGCTTTGCAGCGGCGCCAATGCGGCCGAGGGCCAGCAGGATTTCACTCAGCAGCCTTTCGTCCGCTTGTGGGATCAATTGCCGCAGATTCGGAACTGCGGATGCCGCCGCCGGCCCCATTTCAGCCAGTGCTTCCACGACATCCTCTCGCAGCTCGGGCTGCCCCAATCCGCGAATCAACTCCTGCATGACAGTGCCATCCGTTGGCACCACACGAGACAGTGCGACCAGCGCGGACAAAACAACACTGTTCTCCTTGTCTTGCAACATCGCCATCAAGTCGGGAGCCGCATCCGCTGCAGCGGTTCCAAACCGGCCCAGCGCATGGGCGGCGGCCGCGCGCACCCTTGGATCCATGTCTTTCAGTGGCGAACGAATCGTCGGCATGGCGGAGAGGCGCTGCGATTCGTTCAGGCGAAGTTCGGCCAGCGCCTTGAGTGCTGCGATCTTAATATCTGCTTCGCACTTCTCAATGGCTCCGATCAGGCGGGGGAGCGCTGCCGCGGGTTCGGATCGGAACCGCGATTGGTAAACGATCCCGCTCAGCAAGCTTCGGTGAAATTCGTTGCGCGACGATTTTGCTTTTTCCGTTTCGTCCGCCGGCAACGGTTCCTCGCACCTTGCGGCTGCCGCAATCAAAGTCGGCAGGATGCTCGAGCCATCGCGCGGAATGGCGTCGACGGCTTTCTGTCGCAAGTCCATCGGCAACGACTCGGACGTGATCGCATCGCCCAGGATTTGAGCGATCTGGCCTGAATGAATCTTCCGGCGTTTCACGAACATCGCGCATCGCGTCCGAACGCTCAGCGATCGTTGCGCATCTTCCGCGATCGTCCAGACGGCGGGGGCCTGGTCGTCAAATCGGAAATCCGAGTCGGTGTACTCGTCCAGGACCTGGGCAGCGGCCTCCTGGATCTTGGGGTCAGTCGCGGGATTCGTCAGCAGACGGACTACCGACGGCACGCCATCCTTTGTACGTCCAATGCGTTTCACGAGTTTCTCAGTGTCGTCTGGTTCTGCGTTCGCCAATTGCTTCAACAGAGCGACGATGGTTCTGGTGGGGTCCTCGGGAAATGTGGCCAGAGTCTTTTCCGCAGTCGTACGGACCTGGGCGTCGACATCCTTCTTGGCCAGTTCCAGCAATTCGACCGCCTGTGGCAGCTTGGGTTCCGCGGTTCTCAAAGCATTAATGGCGTTCAATCGCACCTGTTTGTCTGAATCTTTAAACAGCGTCTGAAGGATTTCCATCGATGCCCCGGACATGGCTCGCTGCCGGCCGATCCCTTCGGCTATGCCAATCTTCGCCGCAACGGTTCCCTCACCGCTGTCCGCGATAATCGGACCCAACTCGTCGAACTGTCCCAGTTGAGCCAGCGTTCCTGCCAACGTTACATTCCACTTTTCCTTCTTGAAGTGCTTCAACAGTTCGGGAATGGCGGGCTTGGCCGCTTCACCCAGCGGCCACAAAGCCTTGGCAATCGAATCGACGTCTTCGTCCTTGCAGTGGCCCAGCGCCGCCGCCAAGACCTGTGCGACCGCTGCCGCGCGGGGACTGGAGCTTCCAACCAGCGACAATGTATTGGTCGCTGACAATCGAACATTCGGCACCGGATCTGACTGCAGCAATCGTCCGAGGGGATCAATCACCTCGGACGAATCCTTGCCATGTCGAGCCAGTGCGGTCACCGCCGCATCGCGGACGGATGGAGCCGAATCAGTCAACAACTTCAGTAACGGAGCCACGACCGCTGGACTGGCATTGCGGCGCGCCAGTTTCTTCGCGGCCACCTCCCGCACACCGGCGTGCGAATGTGCCAGGGACTCGATCAGGAATGGCGTCACTTCCAGGCTGAAATCGTCATTGAGCTTGTGCGCCATTTCCAGCGTTATGTTCGCAGGGGACTCGGCACCGGGCTCCGGGGATACTCCCTGCGGTGTCGTCGGCTGCATCGCAGAATCATTGGGTTGTTGACTTTGTGTCGTTGTGTCCGCCACCGGCCAATCGGAAGTTTGCGGCGGCGTTCTTTTCAT